>DATNOY010001091.1:0-5308 GCA_036703495.1 Coleofasciculaceae cyanobacterium | reverse complement strand
TCAGACATTATTGTAGATGTGATTTCAGGCACTTCAGCCGGTGGAATCAACGGGATTTTGCTGAGCTATGCCCTCACAAACAGCACGCAAGATCAAGTATTTGACTTCAAAAACTTTGCTGATGTGTGGCGGGAAAGCGGCAACATTGGCCAACTGCTCCGTCAGGCTTCTGCCTCTGAACCATCCCCGCCTTCTAATCCACCTCAGAGGGGTGAAACGGTAGATTCTGTCTTGAACGGAGAGCAATATTATCAAGATCAGCTGACTAATGCCTTTCAAACTGTTTGGAGAAACAAAGCTCCTGCTTCTGCGGGTGAGTGGTTTTCACCCAGTAGCGAACTGGATTTATTCATCACTGGGACGGATCTATTAGGCAAAGTCTATAAAGCATTTGACAACACTGGGAACTTGATTGAAGTCAAGGATCATCGCACGGTTTTTCATCTCAAATATCGTCAGGATCGCAAACAGCCTTTTAAGCCAGATGAGACGCAGCTTCCCCAGAAAGCGCTGGCAAAACTCTGTCGAATTACCTCTTGTTTTCCGGTGGCGTTTCCAGTAGTCACGGTCAAACTGAAGGCTGATCCTCAAAAAGATAGTGCGTCTATTCAACGAGATCCTAATTATCCGGATTATGCGATCGATCAACAGCTTGTCGCTTGGGGTCAATTGGAAAATCGGGAATTGCCCTTAGATAGCCAGACGAGTCGAGGATATCAACTGCATTTTGTGGATGGTGGCGTGCTGGACAACCGCCCCTTTAGCTACACGATTAACGAGATTTATCACCGAACTGCCTATCGTCCGGTGACGCGCAAAATGTTTTACATTGATCCCAGTCCCGATCAATTTTTGGATAGTCCCAAGTTTCGCCGCATGGACAAACCCAGCATTTGGCAAGCGGCTACGGATTCTTTGGTAGGCATGCCTCGCTACGAAAGCATTGCCAACGATTTGAAGGAAATTAACGATCGCAATGAGAAAGTACGCCGCTACAAATTCTTGCGAGCAACGGCTGAACGAGCGGTAGAAGAGAATGCCACTATTCAGGCAGATGCCAATGCCCAGACTGTTTATTTACGCTGTCGCCTAGTGGGATTGCGCGATCGGATTCTGCCGCTCATCCTCAAAATGGATCAAGTTGCTAATCCCAGTAACCAAGACAAAACAAAATTGCTGGAAAAGGCAGCTCAGCTATTAACCCAATATATTGTCAACAAAAAAGATCGAGATGCGCGAGAAGATTTTCTGAATGGATTATCTAATGAAATCCGCAATTTAGATGTGAATTATGCCTTGAGAAAACACTTCTTTTTTCTAGAAAAAGTGTGTGAGTATCTGGATCATCCTCAGGATAAAGAGGAACGACAGAAACTCGCTTATCTGGCGGGAAATATTGGTCTTCAAGTGCAGTTGCTAGAGGTGATTCAGGCTGGTTTGGAGTACTCTCTGCAGCTAGAGCCAATCAGAGAAACCTTTTATGAACTGATTCGACAAGCACAGCAGCACCAGGAGGCCGGTGGACGAATTTATGAGTATTTACTGCGGCTGCATCGCTTCCTGTTAGACAAAGATTTAGCAGGAGATGGCTTATCTAGCCCTCAGCCAGAAGCTGACACTTCTCCCGATCGAATTGCAGATCACTTTTTTGATACCTTCAATCCTGCTGTATGCAGTAGCTCTCAGCGCACGAATCTGCTTAATACCCTGCTGGAAAAAGCGAATCGCTTGACGGGGGTTCTCAGTGCTGATCCAAGTAGCTTTCTTTGGAACAACGATCGCTACAAATTTGTGCCGGATAGTGAAAATGCCAGCCCGACTTACTATAGCCTTTTGAAAAGAGTTGAGGAGGCTTCAGAGCAGCTCATCATATCTAGCCAACACGCGGAAAGCGACAAATTGCTTGCTTTATTCAAGCAATTTCGAGCGATTGATCAAGCGGTGTACTCCTTTGAGTATCTATCGGATATTCAGGCTAAAGAGCAGCTTGAAATTGTCCGAATTAGCCCAAATGATGCGAATAAGGGATTTGGATACGGTAAGGGATTAGAAGATAAGTTGGCAGGCGATCAATTAGGGGCATTTGGCGGCTTTTTTAAAAAGTCTTGGCGCTCTAACGATATCCTTTGGGGCCGCTTAGACGGAGTGAACCGAATCGTTGATGCTCTGCTGACTCCAGAAGCTTTAAGCCACTTTCCAGCCTTTTTAAAGCGACAAATTGAGTTTTTGGAGAACCAAACGGACTCCCACCCCATTTCGCCAGCAGACTATCTGGCTGATCTGCTGCAGGAGACTTTGCCTCACGCTACAAAAGCCGAACAGCAAACTCTGCTGCAAACTCTGCTGCAACTGGTTGATTCAGCCACACCCCCAACACAGCAAACCTTAGAAAAAATCAGCGCTACCTTGCAGGAGCTACTGGTAATGGCTGAACATCGGGCGATCGTCCGAGCTGAATTGGGTAACGTTTTAGAAGATGCGATTGACGAACAGCTAGAGTGGAATCAACAGCAAATTCAGCCCAAACAGCCGGATAAAATCCTGGCAGATCTGCGATACCAGCCTGCTGTCATCCAAAACTTATCAGACGATCGGCTTTACGCCATTAACCAACTCAATCTCCTGATCAAAAGCTTAGTCGATCCGCAGCTATTGGCAGGTGTGGCGGGTTTACTGGTTGTGCCCAGCAGTCATCTGGATAAGGTCGAAAAAGCCATACCGCTGACGCCCGAGCAACAGGAAGGGGTGCAGGGTAAGGAGGCTCGTAAAGCAGCCGGACAAGCCGTTGATCAACAGCGGTACTTGCAATACCTGGTGCAGACTGCTTTCCCTCATGTTAGTGAATCCACTCGCCGTAAACTGAGTGTCTATCCCTTATCCATCGCCCAAGCCTCTGCCGCTACCGTACCGGCGATCGATGATCTCTATGGGTTTTTGAATCAACTGTTGAAGGTGACTGAGCAGGAGTTGTCCTATCCTCACTTAAACAAAGACCTGCGGGCGGCGATTCAAGACATCAATCGAAAAATTCAGCCCCTCATTGCTCAGCTCCAACCTACCTATCAGCCTGTAGCAGGCTACTTTGATCGGGCAATCACTCCTTTTGCAGCCAAAGAGTTGGCCAGGGCATCAACCCAAGCCTTATTGAAAGATCACCAGGAGGAAGACTATTTCCGCAACAAATACCGCATTGGTTCCGAAAATATAGCGGATGCTATTCCTCCCCTGGTTTTGCAAAACTTAGCGGCTCGGTCGGGTTTAATTTTACGCAACGTTTTAATTACTTCTACCTGGGGCGATCGCGTCCGTCCAACCTGGGTCTACCAATTTTTGAATACGCTGCTCAAGCTGTTCTATTGGTCGGTTGAGGCTAGAAATTCCAGAATTTCCCGGTTTGATCAAGCCTCGCCTTTCTACAGCATATTAGAGCTAGGTTTTTTGATAGCGGTCGCTACCCTGACGGTCTTCACCATTAGCAAAATCCCCTATTGGTTGATGGTGGTGCTGTTGTCGATTCCGGCACTCTGGCTGATCTACACGATTCGGCGGCTTTTTACTAAGATCTAGCTGCATGGGGGTCTAGCTGCATGGGTGCAACCTGGTGCAAAAACCGATCGTGCCAGAACGTGCCAGAAGCAGAGGCTGTCCCTAGGCTAGAGTAATTGAGGGCAAAGAACGCTTATTTTTAGAGGGTAGGATTCAACGCAAGTACTCAGAGGTTATGAACTCGGTTATGAACTCGTTAGTGGGTAAAACATTGCAGGACGGCAAATATACCCTAGAGCAACCGATAGGTCAGGGGGGCTTTGGCATCACCTTCAGAGCTGTCCATCACTACCTGAGGCAAACGGTGGTGATCAAAACGCTGAATCCTATGAGCCAGAGCAACCCTCAGTATGCCGAGTTTGAGCGGCAATTTCGTGATGAGGCGCGGCGCTTGGCCATGTGCCTGCATCAAAATATTGTTCGGGTGAATGACTTCTTCATTGAAGATGACATCCCCTATTTGGTGATGGATTACATTGCTGGGCAAACCCTGGAAGAGGTGGTGTTTCCCGATCACCCGTTGCCCGAAGCAGTTGCCATCCAATATATTCGTCAGATCGGAGCTGCCCTGCAGGTGGTTCACCAAAATGGGTTGCTGCATCGTGATGTGAAGCCCCAAAACATCATTTTGCGGCAAGGCACTCAAGAAGTGGTGCTGATTGATTTTGGCATTGCCCGCGAGTTTACACCCGGTGTGACTCAAACCCATACCAGCTTGATCTCGGTGGGCTACGCGCCCATTGAGCAGTACCTTGCCCAAGAAAAGCGCACCCCTGCTACTGATGTTTATGGGCTAGCTGCGACGCTCTATGCCCTGCTGACGGCTCAGGTGCCGGTGGCATCCATTTTGCGCGATCGCCAGCCCATGCCTACCCCCATCGAGCTACAACCTCACCTCAGCGCAGCGGTGAATCAAGCGGTGCTGCGAGGCATGGCAGTCGAAGTGCGCTATCGTCCGCATACGGTGACAGACTGGCTAGCCTTGCTACCGGGGCATGTCTACAGCGGACAGCCTGGTGCAGCGGCGATGGGTAACCTGGATGAGATGGCGAATCTCAGGATTGATCCTAATCCGTCGGGGATGGCAACGGTAGCCGTCAGTCCCCGCTATCTGCCGCCCCCCAACAGCCCTATCTCCCATGCAGAAACGGTAGCGCCTGCCGCAGAGGTGGCTTCTCCCCAAAAGCAAAAAACGGGCTGGATCTGGGCAATTTTGGGGTTGGCAGCCATTGCCGGGATTGCTACAGCCACGATTGCTAATCTGTTATCGCAGCCTCAGGTAGCGCCGTTGCCACCTGCTACTCCCACCGAAACGCCCAGCTTTGAACCCAGCTCCACGGAAACGCCATCCCTCGATCCAGCGGAATCTTCTCCCGAACCTCAGCCTTCCGAATCTGCATCACCCAGTCCCTCATCTACTCCAACTCCAGAGTTGCAGTTTGGGACGCCGACGGTATTACCATCTGTTACCCCGTTGGATGTGCCAACCTCTTCCCCAGACAATACCCAGCCCTCTACCCCCGATCAACCTCGCGATCGCCCTAATTCGTCTCGTTCTGAGGAATCCTCTGGCTCTTCTAATTCTTCTGAGAACGATAAGCCCTCTCGCACATTGCCCAATTTCCTGAGGCGGGAATATGAAGCAGAGCAAAAACGCAAAAAGAACTAGAGACGCAGCCTCTGTCCTCACCTGTGGCGTCACGGCGATAGGAACGTGTATTCAGTAAACTCAAAAATTAAAAGCAAAGTTTGGTTTTAATCG
>DATNOY010001090.1:0-10563 GCA_036703495.1 Coleofasciculaceae cyanobacterium | reverse complement strand
CTTCAGGTAACTCTTCCTTGATTTTTTCCTCGGCTGCTTTAACTTCCTCAACTTTCTCGGCAGTTGGCGTTTCAATGACGGGTGGCGCGATCACCGGAGTCGGACTCTTCTCCGGAGCTGGCGGTTCGCTGGGCTGCGGTTCATGGGGCTGCGGTTCAGCCGTCGGTGTGTCTCCCAAAGGTTGGGAATCTGTCGGCTCTTCAACTACTGGCGGCATCCCCTCTGGCATCCCCTCTGGCGTGGGAATGGGCAAGGTACCTGGCAAAACAGGCTCTAGGGGTTGCTCTGGGATGGGGGTGGGCGATGGCGCTTCTGGTTCGGGTGCGGCGGGTGGCTCGACCGGTTCTGGTACATAAACATAATCCTGATCCACAATGCTGCGGATTTCGGCAACCGAGATTTCCCCTCGCACTAGCTTGGAGAGCGCATCGGTGCCACCGGGTTGATAGTCAATTAGTCTGGCTGTGTTATTAAAAGCATTGGGGTAAGGGTTCCCCTTCTCGTCTAGCAGCTCTAGCTGTACCCAGGTTTTGCCGGGTTTTAAGCCTTTGAGATAAATCGGTTCCCAGCGATCGATGATAAAGCTCTCGCCATTGATCGTGCAGCGCACTTGCCAATCCAAGATCTCGTCTGCTTCGTCTTGTTGGGCAACCAAATGCAGCGGCGCATTGGACAGATAAAAGTCCAGCATGATCGGCTCTGCGCCATAGCTGCCTTTGGGACGGCTGTAGGTCAGCAGCGGCTGTTTCGGATCAGGATGATTCTCTGGCGTCTTGGTAAAGACATGGAATGTGGTTTGAGCATAGGCTCCTTCGTTCTTGAAGCTTTCGTGCCAGGGACGAGAGGCAAACACGCGAATCGTGTGGGTTCCAGGCTCTAAATCTTTCAGGAGGAGCGGCTCGCTGGTGTCATACACAGCCATATAGGGCTGATTGTCTAGAATCACATGCAGGTGTGGCCCCAAGCCAAATTCTTTGTTTTGAAACAGCGGTAAATCCTTTTCCTGCAAGCGAACTGAGACTTCGGTATCCTGCAAAACTTCATCCGCTCGGGGACTGAGGATTTTTACCTGCGGCTGATAGATCTCAAGATCCTGCCGCAATTCCCGGATTGCCGGTGGCGGAGGAACTTCTGCGAGCTTGACCATCCGAGGTTTAGCAGAACTTCCGGGAGTACGCACCACCCCTTCAGGCGTGCGACAACTGCCCAAACTTAGACTCAAAACAATCACCAACAGAGTGGCTACCAGTCTACGAGTCCCATTCCATTGCCTGGTTCCCAACACTTTCCCCAACACTTTTTTTGCTCCTGCGCGATCGCCAACCCCATACTTACCGTGTTTTCTAGTGATCTAAACCTTAAATTCTTTGTAAGAGCGATTTGTTTTTGCCCCCAAAGGCGATTTTGTTAATTATTTCACTGAAAAACGCCGCAAAAAAATCTGTCCATAGGGAACTATATCGAATTCCAGTCGTATTTGTGCTTGACGAAATTTGAACTTCGATGAATGAAAACTCAATCAGGCAAAGCTTTGGAAATAGCCGATTTCCATCCTTTGGCGACCGTTTCAACCAGGTGGCTTTGCAGCTTTGAGACAGCTTTGAGACAGATTTGATATGGAGATGCTGACAATTTCAATGGGAGGGATTGAAAGGGTGCAATTCTCTCTAGATCTACTTCAACAACACCTTGCAAAACGGGATAAACTCAAAGTCTGATGTGCTTTGTTTATCTGCGTTCATGTCCCAAAGCAATTCTCTCGCCACGCTTCAGAATTACGTTGATGGTCAATGGTGCGATTCTACTGCGACCGAATTTCTCAATCTGGTCAACCCGGCGACGGCAGAAAAACTGGCCCGCGTACCGCTATCTCCGGCGGCTGATATTGATCAAGCGGCTCAGCGGGCAGCGATCGCCTTCCAGTCTTGGCGGCGTACCCCTCCGGTTCAGCGCGTCCAGTATCTTTTCCGGTTGAAGGGGTTGATGGAAGAGCAGTTTGAGGAATTGTCCCGCACGATCACGATCGAATGTGGCAAAACGTTGGATGAGGCACGGGGTGAACTGCGGCGGGCGATCGAGAATGTTGAGGTAGCCTGCGGCATTCCGATGATGATGCAAGGCAACATCCTAGAAGATATTGCTTCCGGTATTGATGAATACATGATCCGGCAGCCGTTAGGAGTGGCAGCGGTGATTGCTCCGTTTAACTTTCCCGGCATGATTCCCTTCTGGTTTATGCCCTATGCGATCGCCTGCGGCAACACCTACATTGTCAAACCGTCTGAGAAAGTGCCTCTGACGATGCAGAAGGTGTTTCAACTGCTCGATCAGGTGGGGTTGCCCAAAGGGGTGATTAATCTAGTGAATGGTGGCAAGGAAGCGGTCGATGCCATTCTGGATCATCCGCTGATCCGGGCGATTAGCTTTGTCGGATCTTCTCCGGTAGCGCAGTATGTCTACAGCCGAGCCACCGCCCATGGCAAGCGTGTGCAGTGCCAAGGGGGAGCTAAAAATCCGGTGATTGTGCTGCCGGATGCCGATATGGAAATGACCACCCGGATTACGGCTGATAGCGCCTTTGGTTGTGCCGGACAGCGCTGCCTTGCCGCTTCAATCGCCATCACGGTTGGGGAGGCGCAGAAACCCTACACCGAGGCAATTGCTCATGCGGCCGAAACGCGGGTAGTGGGGTATGGACTGGAAGACGGGGTGCAAATGGGCCCGGTGATTAGTGCCCAGAGCCGCGATCGGATTCACCATTTGGTACAGCAAGGGGCCGATGAAGGGGCCAAAGTTTTGGTTGACGGGCGGGATGCCAAAATTTTTGGCTACGAGCAGGGACACTTTATTCGTCCAACTCTGCTGCAAGATGTGAATCCCCAGGGGGCGATCGCCAAAACTGAAATTTTTGGGCCGGTGCTGAGTCTGATGCATGTGGCAACGATTGACGAGGCGATCGCCCTGGTCAACAACAGCCCTTGGGGCAATATGGCCTGTTTGTTTACCAATAGCGGTGCGGCTGCTCGTAAGTTTCGCTATGAGGCAGATGCTGGCAATATTGGCATCAATATTGGGGTGGCGGCTCCCATGGCATTTTTCCCGTTTAGCGGCTGGAAGGAGAGCTTTTACGGCGATTTACATGGGCAGGGGCAACATGCCGTTGAGTTTTTTACTCAGACCAAAGTGGTGGTAGAGCGCTGGAGCCAAAAGGATTGGTCGCGGAAATTCTAGAGCGTCTCTAGAGCGCCTGAAACCTGGGCTTTGGGATGCCAAAAATCTGGGATTCGGGTGGTCTACACCGAGTTCACCGGACGCGATTTTTTCCAGCCGTTGGCTTCGACGATCGTATGCACCTGCCAATCCGGATCAGTTGAGGGATAATCGAGCCGGTAATGTCCACCTCGGCTTTCTTGCCGAAAGGCAGCGCTTTTGAGGATGAGATAGGCGACATCGAGCAAATTACGGATTTCTGCCCAACGGCGTAGCGGGGCGGCTAGTTCCCCCAGTGCAACCGGCTGATCCGCTGATCCAGACAATACAGCTTGTCCGGACAATACAGCTTGACTGAGGGGCAAATCGGCAAACTGCTGCCGCCAGGTTTGGACTTGGGCGATCGCTGCTTCCAAAGACGACTGGGTACGACAGATGCCAGCACTGTGCCACATGAGGCGGGGCAGTTCCTGTCGCCACTGATCAATGGGCGCTACCGAGTCTGTCCAGCCTGCCGGGTCTAGCCAACCTGAAGCTGCCTGGGAGACCCAGGCGCGATCGGCTGGGGCGGTGTCTTGCCAATGGGGTAGCTCCAGCGTTGCTAGCTGTGCCCCAAATACCAAACATTCCAGCAAGGAGTTGCTGGCCAAACGGTTCGCACCATGAACGCCTGTGCTGGCTGTTTCCCCGATCGCATAGAGCCCTGGAATACTGGTGCGGCAGCCGGTATCGGTGGTAATGCCGCCCATCCAATAGTGGGCAGCTGGAGCCACCGGAATCGGCTCCTGAAAGACATCTATGCCCCACTGCTGGCAGACCTGAATAATGTTAGGAAAGCGGTGGCGAATGGTTTCAGGGGCGATCGGGCGTAGATCTAACCAAACATGGGCGGCCGGATCAGCCGTCGTCTTTTGCAAATGGCTAAAAATTGCCCGACTGACCACATCTCTGGGGGCCAGTTCGCCTGCAGGATGGTAGTCAAAGGCAAAACGCTTGCCCTCAGCGTCAATCAGGTGGGCCCCTTCGCCCCGCACGGCTTCGCTAATTAAAAACCGAGGAGCACCGGGCTTGGTTAAAGCAGTCGGGTGAAATTGCACAAACTCTAAATCGCGGAGTTGAGCACCCACCCGCCAGGCCATCGCTACGCCATCGCCTGTACTGAGGCTAGGGTTGGTGGTTTGAGCAAACACCTGCCCCCCTCCGCCTGTCGCCAGCAACACGGCTCCGGCCCGCAGCCCCAGGATTTGATCGCCATGCAGTAGGCGAACGCCTTGACAATAGCCTGACTCTATCCACAGATCCAGGGCAAAGCTTTGCGGAATCACCCGGATGTTCTTACGGCTCAAAACCTGGGCCGTGAGGGTGGTAATCATTGCCCGTCCGGTGGTATCGGCAGCGTGCAGTACCCGCCGTCGGGAATGGGCGGCCTCCAGGGTAAGCGCCAGAGTGTCGCCCTGCCGATCAAACCCTACGCCCATGTCAACCAGCGATCGCACACACTCAGGGGCTTTCTCTACCAACAGCGCCACTGCCTCGGGTTCACAGAGTCCAGCCCCGGCCCGCAGCGTGTCTTCAATGTGCAATTTGGGCGAATCGTCTGGGGCGATCGCCGCTGCAATGCCGCCTTGAGCCCAATCGCTGGCCGATAGCGATAGGGTGTCTTTGGTGATCAGCCCGATTTGAAAGTGGCTGGGTAAACAAAGCGCCGCATAGAGTCCGGCAGCGCCGCCACCCACAATCAAAACATCAAACGCGGACGGCAATAGTTCAGGCAAAATGCGATCGGACACAGGATTGACCCTCAGGCATAAAGGGGCGTTTTGAAGATACAAAAAATTGCTCCTACAGAACGGTGGGCTTTGCTACAGCAAAAACAAAATGCTGAACCCACGAGCAGGAGCAATTTTTAGGAACTAACCATTGAGGTTAAAATTGGCGTTTTCAGCTGAGAGAGATGAACGTCTCGTCGGCTCAATTGCCTCATTCCCTCTACGGTTACAGGTTTACAAGAGGATTGCCGGCTATTTCAGGCAGGACTATCTAGCGATAAATCCCGTTGTTATAGCGATCGCCTCCCTCAACAAAGGTTGATTCTGGTGGAGAAACCGTAAAGTTATCAAAGTTTGCCTGCAGGATTTCCTTCTGGCGATCGCTCAATCCAGGCATTGACAAAACATCATCGACTTTGTCAAAGGGCGCATACTTGATAATCATTGCAGCCAATCCAGGATACATACCAGGATACTGCGTAAAAGCTCGAACGTTGGTATTGTTTAGATCAATCTTCTTGCCAAACTCGGTTGCCAGCTTATCATCTGCGCGGTTCCGAGCTTCGGCAGCCAGGACAGGTGAAGCCGGGAAGCTGAGGATGTTAAAGTTTGCTGCATTTGCGGGTTGAGCCATACCAAACCACCCTAAGCAGCCGATCGCCAGTCCCAGCGCCATCACCACGCCAACTAGTCGTTTCATTAGAAAGTTCCCTCCCAATCTCAGCGAATCAAAATTCATACTGTAAGAGCTCGCACATGCAGCTATTTACATAGAGACTACCACTTTCGATACCCACTTATTTAAGTCTGCTCAGACTCTTTTTAGCCGCAGTTAGCACCCTAGCGAGGTGCACCTGGGTTCAGAGCAAACCCTAGCGTTTTACGGCGCTGCGCCCCCGTCTCATTTGGACGAGGACTGCTATATAAGCGCAGCGCTACGACAGTCCCGAACAGAGCTGATTGGTCAGCCTAGCAGCAGCGATCGCTAGTCTACCCGAAAGCTGAATCTGAAGGTCGCTCCTGAGAGCCATTGAGACCCGCCTGAAGCTGATGGGCCATCAATTCCAGCTTTTGTTTTTCCCGCTTCAGGTTTTCCTCGAGCTCTTGAATCTGGTCACGACGGGCTTCCATTTCTAGAGCCCGCCGCCCCAACTCCTGGCTTTGCAGCGTCAGCGACTGCCGCCATTGCTCAGCCCGTTGCACTTCCTCTTGCAGGAGTTCTGGCGTAATGCCCGTACTCAAGTAGTGCTTGATGATGTCTAGCACCCAGCAGGTTGCATCTTGAATATGCTGAACTTGTTGACTAGCAGACAGGTCAACGAGGACGAGTGTGCCCTCGCTGTAACTCACCGCATCTACCCAAATCGCTCCATTTTCATCCGCCACCATTGTCCAGGCGTACTCAGCTTTTTGCTGAGCAAGCAACTGTAACATCGCCTTGCCCTCAAGGTCTTTCTTTTTCACCTGAGCCAGATGCAACATTGCCGCAGAAAGATAACAAATTTTTGAGCAGAAGTATATCTTGTAGCTCGTTTGAATACTGTACGCTTCTAAGCTAACAGGCTCCAGGGTCAGATGCCAATCCATAGCTGGGTAGCCTGGTTAACCATCAAAACTCGATACCCAAAGATATTCAACTATCGCAACTATAGCCGGGATAAGCGATCGCGTAACATTTCGGCTTGCTTCTCGGCTTCGGCTAGGGTATCCCGGGTGGCTTGCACCACTGCCTCAGGGGCTCTGTCTACAAAGCCAGCATTGCTCAAACGCTGAGTCAGCGATTGAATTTCGGCTTCTGCCTTAGCGAGATCTTTTTGCAGTTTAGCTTGCAGAGCCACTACATCTACCACGCCTGCCAAAGGAATCAGCACTTGAATCGTGCCCACAACTCCGGCAAACATTTCCGGGGAAGCTGCTGGGGGCAGTGGCAGTGGCGATACAGGCTCTAGCGTTCGGCTAACAACCGCAACCACGGGCGGCACTTTCACGGGATGCACCCGAGGCGACGGCACAGGCTGTTTCTTCACGAAAACAGTCCACAGCAGCTTCACTACGACTCCCAGATAGATGAAGGAGTTCAGCAAGCTGTAGGTGAGCATTAGCAGCACCAACATGACAATAATCGGTTTCTCACGCCAGGAGCGGCTGCTCTGGGAGCCAGATGGTTCAAGCCGGGCCGCCAAATTGGTAGTGGAGTGCCCTGCTGCTGAAATAGTAGGTGCTGGAATAGGGGGTGCTTGGATAGGTGCGCCAAGTTTGCCAGTTTCGGCAACCGTTTCAGACCCAGTGCTTCTTGTCGCCAGACCCGGTGTTCCGATCGCCAGCTGTTCCACCTTGGCTAAATCTTGAATATAGGACTGGCCGGACATCAGGATCTGGCGTTCACGATCGCTCTCGGTTTCCAAAAACGCTTGAATTTTTACCCCTGGCTTAATGTCGGCTTCGGCTCTCAAATTCCGGATCGTGCGGATCGTGTCGATTAGCAGGTCAAACCGCTGCTCCAAATCCCGATCTATCAGACTTTGATCCGCTTCTGGATAAGCTTTCAGCGCTAGATATTCGCCCTCGTTTGCCTGGGTTAAGGTCTGCCAAATTTCTTCGGTAATGTGGGGCATGAAGGGATGCAGCAGGCGCAGCGTTCCCTCTAAGATCTGGGCTAACACCTGTTGGGCGATCGCCCCGGTCGCTCCTTTCTGCTGCAGGCGCGACTTGACCAGTTCAATATACCAGTCACAAAAATCGCCCCAAATGAATTCATAGAGTCCCTTAGCGGCTTCACCCAACCCATAATTGTCGATCAAGTGGCGCGTTTGCTGAATCACTTGGTTGTAGCGAGACAGAATCCAGCAATCGGCCAGCTCCAGTCCCTCAGGTTGAGGGTGTCCGAGCTGGGCTGGCGTTTGCCCATCCAGGTTCATCATCACAAACCGAGAGGCATTCCACAGCTTATTGGTAAAGTTGCGAGACGCTTCTACAGAAGTAGACTCGTCCGTTTTGCGGTTGTATTCCAGGCGAATATCTTGTCCGGCTCCGGCCACCTCGCGAATCAGGGTATAGCGCAGGGCATCTGTGCCGTAGCGGGCAATCAGCAGCAGCGGATCAATGCCGTTGTTGGCCGACTTCGACATTTTCTTGTTGTTTTCATCCCGTACCAGTCCATGAATATAGACCGTTTTGAAGGGCATCCGCCCAGTGAAATGACCCGCCATCATCGTCATCCGGGCTACCCAGAAGAAAATAATGTCGAAGCCGGTTACTAGCGTGGTGGTGGGGTAGTAGGTTTCTAAATCGCGGGTTTGCTGCGGCCAACCCAGCGTGGAAAACGGCCATAGCCCTGAGGAAAACCAGGTATCCAGCACATCGGGATCTTGCACGAGCTGCACCGAGTCGCCAAATTGGGCGATCGTCTTCTGCCGCGCTTCTGCTTCATTGGCAGCCACCACAAAGGGGGTGCTATCGGTGATTTTGCCATCCGTCTGCGCCACATCGTACCAGGCTGGGATCTGGTGTCCCCACCAGAGCTGCCGAGAAATACACCAGTCCTTCAGGCTGACCAACCAGTCCCGATAGACCTTAGTCCAGCGTTCGGGCACAAAGATCGGCTCATCCTGCTGATCGAGGAATTCCAGAGCGCGATCGGCCAGCGGACGAATTTTGACAAACCATTGGGTAGACAGCAGCGGCTCAACAGGGACTTTGCCCCGATCGCTATAGGGAACCGTATGCTTGTAGTCTTCAACTTTGACCAGAAACCCCTCTGCTTCTAGCTGCTTCACTACGTTCTTGCGGGCCACAAACCGATCTTGCCCCCGGAAGTCGCCAGCATTTTCGTTGAGGGTGCCGTCCTTATTCATGATGTTGATCATGGGCAGGTTGTGGCGTTTGCCCATCTCAAAATCATTGGGGTCGTGAGCCGGGGTGACTTTGACACAGCCCGTGCCAAAGCTAGCATCTACATAAGCATCGGCAATAATAGGAATTTCACGGTTCATCAGCGGCAAAGTCAGGGTTTTGCCCACCAGATGGGTATAGCGCTCGTCCTCGGGGTTGACCGCTACTGCAGTATCCCCCAGCATAGTTTCCGGTCGAGTGGTGGCCACTTCCACAAACCCTGAGCCATCCGTGAGGGGATAGCGGAAGTGCCAGAGGTTGCCATTCACCTCTTTGTTATCTACTTCTAAATCGGATACCGCCGACTGGCTCGCCGGACACCAATTGACCAGATACTTGCCGCGATAGATCAAGCCTTCTTCGTAGAGCTTGGTGAAGGCCGCTAGCACTGCATCTGACAATCCTTCATCCATCGTGAACCGCTCTCGGCTCCAGTCCACTGAAGCCCCCAAACGGCGCAACTGTCCAACAATCGTGCCGCCCGATTCAGCTTTCCACTGCCAGGCCTTTTCCAGAAAAGCCTCACGCCCCACTTGGTCACGAGTTTGACCTTCTGCCTTTAGCTGCCTCTCCAGAATCGTCTGGACGGCAATGCTGGCGTGATCGGTACCGGGTAGCCACAGCGTGTTGCGCCCCAACATGCGGTGATAGCGCACCAGCGTATCAATCAAAGACATCTCGAAGGCATGTCCCATATGCAGGCTACCCGTGACGTTGGGGGGGGGAATCACAACGCAGTACGGTTCACCGCCCTGATCAGGATCGGCCTTGAAGATGTGATTTTCTTCCCAGGCTTGCTGCCACTTGGCTTCGGTGGTGGAAGGATCGTATTGGCTGGCGAGGGCGGGCGTCATTGCAGTCATGGGAAAAGGAAGAAACGAAGGACAGAAAAGGCTTCTTAAATTTACATAAATAATTTACATAAATTCTGACATGCCGAGTGGGGCAACTGCCAGCGATTAGGGTAATGAGTTCTCTGCTGCTATGCGACACCCTGTCCATTCCGGAAAATCTGAGTTTTGGCGAGCTTCCAGCGGAAACTGATCGCAAGCCTGGATCAGTTGACTGGCATCCACTGGAGCAATACTCTGCCACTCTTGAATCAAGGCAGGTGGTATCCGTAAGACGATCGCTTCTCCATTTTGGATCGGCACTTCTAATCGCAAAGGCTGGTGGGTAGACAGTTCCGACAAAATGCCCTGCAGTTGGTATTGCCCTACGGTGGGCTGAGGAGAAGTGACGGAAATCTGATCGGAGATATCGGCAGCTGTCCACAGGTGTCCCTGGATATCCATCAATACCAGCGGCCGAGGATGAGCAATTTCAATCTGGTTAGAAAATCCGACTAATCGCAGATTCACAGCGGCATCCAGCCCGCTAGGCTGCACCCGTTTGAAGGCAATCACTTGCCAGCTTTGCCGCGTTGGATCGCGCAATGTCCGGCGAGATTGAACTACGATCGCCCCTGACGCATCGGCCGTTCGCAAGATGCTGGCAGCTGCCGGTAGAGGATCGAGATCGATCCACCAAAATAGGAGGCTGAGAGCCGCGATCGCGCCCCATTGCCATACTCTCTTGAGAACACGCTGATTCATACCCATCTGCTTGGTGTCTACTGGTTCCCATCCTGACACAGGTGGTGTTTTAAAAATAAACAACATCTGACACAACAATCTGATGCAACAACCTGGCA
>DATNOY010001089.1:0-4996 GCA_036703495.1 Coleofasciculaceae cyanobacterium | reverse complement strand
ATCATTCCTTCTGTAGAAACGACGGTGATATGGGTATTTTTTGAGCGCAATAGCTCGATCGCCCGTTCAAAATCACCATCCCCGCTGAAGAGAATTACCCGATTGTACTGATCAACGGTATTAAACATATCTACGACAATTTCAATATCCAAATTTGCCTTTTGCGAGATCCGTCCAGAATTATCGTCGTAGTATTCTTTCAAAATCTTGGTGCGGACAGTGTAGCCTAAGCTAATTAAAGCGTCGCGAAAGCCTCGCTGGTCTTGAGGATCTTTCAACCCAGTGTACCAAAAAGCATTAATCAGCGTAACTTCTGGATCGCTAGTGAAATGGTCTAGAACTCTCCTAGGGTCAAAAAACCAGCCGTTCTTCTGTTGCGCGTAGAACATATTGTTCCCGTCTACAAAAATTGAAAGACGGTTCATAGAGGAGAAGGACATAGAATTTTTAGACCTAGAATTTTTAGCAGGCAATTCAACTAAATAGTTCAAGCTTGACAACCCACTCTGTAAATTATCAACTTGCAGAAAATTTAAGGAATTTAGACTTAGGATCGTGAATTGAATTAAACGGGAAATTGAGAGATTCGCCTCCAAGCAGGGGCAGCACCTCCGCTCCCCCATTCTGGATTGTATTTAATTCATGATCTTTAGCAATATAAGTAGAAATTAAAATAGCTGAATCTTGATGTAACTCTAGAAATGCAAAGCTACTTTAATGTAGCTCAGCAAAAACCTGATTCGGCAAAATAATTCAACCTGCAAAAACAGGCTATTATCTGCAAACTTCATCAATTTCTAGATAAATCAACTGATATGCTCAAATTCACATAAAGAGAGACAATTGCAAGAATTTATAAAGTTAGTTTAATGAGATTAGCGATCTGGGCTACACCGCTTTTGCTCTAATGCAAATATTATAAGATTATAAACTTCTCACCGGAGTCTGCCCCATCTCTTCAAAATATTGCTTTGTGGGCTCTGGCTCAAGCATGAACCTCAAGCACGAACTGCGTGCCCCTACCGGAGCCGCTACTTTGCTACTTGTATAGAGCAAGCTTCCTAGATTAGGTAAGAGCACCAATCGCTCCAACTGCCAGCATAAAGCTTGCCTGTGTGGATGCCAGCTGTTGCTAGTGAGAGCAAGTTGACACAAGCCGTCACCCCAGAACCACAGTAAACCAAAATTTCCTGAGAAGAGGCTAGATCTGCCCAACGCTGCTGTTGTTCTGCTACGGGACGCAGATAGCCTTGAGCGTTGGTCACCTCCTGCCAAGGATAGTTCACGGCTCCTGGAATATGACCTGCGATCGGATCAATGGGTTCACGCTCTCCTCGATAGCGCTCTTGCTCTCGAGAGTCCACCAGTGCTACGCCAGGTAAATCCTTACGCCGTTTCACGGCTTCAATGTCCACGATCCAATCTGTTCGGAGTTGCGGCACAAATTTTCTAGGTTGTGCAGTTGGAACTACGGATGTAAGGGGGTATCCGTTCGCCTGCCAGCCGCTCCAGCCGCCATCTAAAACGGCAACACAATCATGCCCCATATATCGCAGTAGCCACCATAGTCGCGATGCATAGGCAAAGCGAGAGTCATCATACACCACTACCCAACTGGGTGTACCTGTACTCCCTGCCGACGCCACCCCCACAGATGCCAGCTTCTCTGCCAACTGGGATATATTGGGCAGCGGGTGTCGTCCACCATGCTGTTGAACGGGACTTGACAAATCTTGATTGAGGTCAAGGTAGTAAGCGCCTGGGATGTGGCTCAACCCATACTGCTGCCGCCCTGCGTCCGCATCAGTTAGTGAAAATCGACAATCAATTATTATCCCTTGGGGGTCTTGAAGGTGCTGCTGTAGCCAATCTGCTGAGACGATCGGGCAGTCTAAATCACAACTTGTACTGGCAGGACTTGTAACGCTACTCATCATATATTTAAAATTTTATTTAAGATTTAGCTAGTGACTCTATCTTGTGCATAACTGATGTTTGATGATGTCAATAAGGAATATTTCTCAAACAACCTTGTATCTCTTTTGTATTTTGAAGTATTCTACTTCTCTAAGGTGGGTATTAAATACCTTGTTGTTTTAACTAGCTAAGTTACGCTCTTGTTATCATTTTTTAATGATTCTGAAGCGAGAGATGATCTTTGAGGCGCAACTTTAGCGGGCGCTAGCCTTGACAGCGATATCGTGTCCCAGGGCGATCGCTCCGGATTGTTTGAGGGCTGCATAGAGCTTAAGGGTTCCACCTTACTGGTTGCAGGCGGAGACGCCAGCAAGGTTTATTCTGGTCATTAAGAGCGTTCGGGTTTCAACTACTTGGGTGGCAATGGGTGGTTTCCTGGGATTTGAGTTGATGAACCTATCAAAGAGGGGGTACCATCATTCAGAACACAGAACTAAGCTATTCTTCAGCCTGAGCTAAATCTCCGTAAAAAACCTGATCTCGCGGTTTATGGGATTGATCATACTGATATAGAGCTAAATCAGCCTGCATGACTTCAAACAATTAGGAATATCGCCGTTCTTACCCGCTTAATCGCTGCGATTGACCAGAATAGTACTTAGGCAAAACTGCAATTCCTAGCTCGCTCGGTGTTATTTACAGATTTTAAAGTGAGTAATTTCCCGTGAATTGCCTCAACTCTGACAGACCGAAAGTTCTTGTGGTAGATGACCATCCCTCCAGCCGGCTGACCGCCGTTGCTTTGCTGTCTGTCGAAGGATATGAGGTTTTGGAAGCAGAAAATGGTCAGATGGCGCTTGAGTGCATTGCTAAAGCAGATCCTGATCTGATTCTTTTAGATGTCATGATGCCCGGAATGGATGGCTATGAGGTTTGTCGGCGCATTAAGCAAGATGAGCATACGCGGTTGACCCCCATTGTGTTTGTAACAGCGTTGAGCGATCGCCGAGCCCGCCTGCGAGGGATTGAAGCCGGAGGGGATGACTTTCTTTCCAAACCGTTTGACCAACTGGAACTCTCGGCTCGCGCTAGGTCGCTGATTCGTCAGAAGCGCCTTAATGAAGATCTTGATCATGCTAGCAAAGTGTTGTTTTCAATTGCCCGTGCTGTCGAGAGTCGGGATCCAAACACAGGCGATCACTGTGAACGCCTCGTCATACAAGGTAAAGCGTTTGGAGAATACCTGCAGCTGTCTCGCACTGAAATCCGCGACTTAATGTGGGGTGGCTACCTGCATGATATTGGCAAAGTTGGGATTCCAGATGCTGTCCTGCTGAAGATAGGCAACTTCACCCCAGAAGAATGGCAAATCATGCGGCAGCATGTGATTATTGGGGAGCAAATTTGTCAGCCTCTGCGCACGATGCAAGGGGTGGTGCCGATTATTCGCCATCATCACGAGCGTTGGGATGGCTCAGGCTATCCTGACGGTCTGAAGGGAAATGACATTCCGTTTTTGGCACAAGTATTTCAGGTAATTGACATTTACGATGCTTTGACTCATGAGCGTCCCTATAAACGGGCCTTTACTGCCCAGGAGTCCCTTGATCTAATGTTTCAAGAGGTGGAACGCGGTTGGCGAAATCCAGAAGTTATGCAAAAGTTTACTGAATTTATTTGCTCAGCCGTGGTAGCCGCATAGAAAGTAGCGGAATAATAAAGCAGCATTATGAAAACGTTTGCTGCTAATTTCTGTCTGCAAACGGTCTCAGAAGCACGCTATACTCCGGTGCGAAGAGTGATTAAAAACAAGAGCATGTTAGCGGTAGCAATTCTGGCAGCAGGGCGGGGAACGCGGATGAAATCGCGTCTGCCAAAGGTGTTGCATGATTTGGGTGGGCGATCGCTGCTAGAGCGCGCATTAGACTGTGCCGCCACAATGCAGCCCTCTCGCCAGATGGTGATTGTGGGCTACGAAGGTGGGTTGGTGCAGCAGTCGCTAGCTCATCTGCCCCATCTAGAGTTTGTGCAGCAATTGGAGCAGCTAGGCACAGGGCATGCGGTTCAGCAGTTGATGCCGCATTTGCAAGACTTTCAGGGAGATTTGTTAGTGCTGAATGGGGATGTGCCGCTGCTGCGTCCTCAGACGCTAGATTTACTGCTGAGAACGCACCAAGACCACCAGAATGCAGCCACAATCCTGACGGCTCAAATCAATGATGCCAAGGGCTATGGTCGCGTTTTTTGTGATGGACAAAATCGGGTTACGCAGATTGTCGAGGATCGAGACTGTACGCCAGCCCAGCGACAAAATCGTCGCGTGAATGCTGGGATTTATTGTTTTAACTGGAGTGCATTGGCTGAAACGCTGCCGAAGCTGCAAGCCAACAATGATCAGCAGGAATACTATCTCACCGATGCGGTTGGTTTACTTGCGCAGGTCATGGCAGTAGATGTAGAGGACTATCAGGAGATTCTAGGCATCAACGATCGGAAACAGCTAGCTGCTGCCTACGGCATTTTGCAAACCCGGATTAAAGATCATTGGATGGCGGCAGGGGTCACTTTGGTAGACCCCAACAGCATTACCATTGATGACAGTGCTCAAATTGAACCAGATGTAATTATTGAGCCGCAAACCCATATCCGCGGCAATACCAAGATTGCTGCGGGTTGCCGAATTGGGCCAGGCAGCCTGATTGACAATAGCGAAGTCGGTGAGGACACGACGATTTTGTACTCGGTTGTTGCCAATAGTGTCATTCAGTCTAAAGGCCGTATTGGCCCTTACAGCCACTTGCGGGGACAGGTACAGGTGGGTGAAGGCTGCCGGATTGGTAACTTTGTGGAACTGAAGAATGCCAAGCTGGGCGATCGCACGAATGTGGCTCATCTGTCGTATTTGGGCGATGCTACGGTGGGCGATCGCGTCAATGTGGGAGCAGGCACTATTACTGCAAACTATGACGGGGTGAAGAAGCACCCGACGGTGATTGGCGATCGCACTAAAACGGGTGCAAACACTGTTTTGGTGGCCCCAATTTCGATTGGCGCGGATGTAACCATTGCGGCGGGGTCA
>DATNOY010001088.1:0-2831 GCA_036703495.1 Coleofasciculaceae cyanobacterium | reverse complement strand
ACCGCCCTTAACGTTGAAGGAAAATTGTCCAGGCTTATAGCCCCGGGACTTGGCTTCAATCGTTTCAGAAAACAAATCACGGATGATATCAAAAACGCCCGTATAGGTGGCAGGGTTCGATCGCGGCGTCCGACCAATGGGCGATTGGTCAATCACGATCACCTTATCCAGGGCATTCAATCCCTTCATTTCCGCCATTTCTTTGGGATAAGGCACCTTATGCCCAAAGTGGTGCTGCAGGGCCGGATACAGCAGTTCATTCACTAATGTGGACTTGCCCGAGCCGGATACCCCCGTGACGGAAACCAGTTTGCCTAAGGGAATCTCCACTTCTAAATGGTGTAGGTTGTTGCGGTGAGCGTTTTGCATCAGCAGCGATCGCCCATTGCCTGGCCGCCGTTCAGCTGGCGTTTGGATGACGCGCCGCCCCGACAAATATGCCCCAGTCAGCGAGGCTTCGCAGCTGAGCAATTCCTTCAAGCCGCCTTGAGAAACGATTTCTCCACCATGAATGCCAGCTCCCGGCCCAATATCCACCAGGTAATCGGCCGCTCGGATGGTATCTTCGTCATGTTCTACGACGATCAAGGTGTTTCCCAAATCTCGTAGCTTAGTCAGGGTATTGAGCAGGCGATCGTTATCCCGCTGGTGTAAGCCAATGCTGGGTTCATCCAGCACATACAGGACGCCAGTCAAGCCTGCCCCAATTTGGGTTGCCAGCCGAATCCGTTGGGCTTCGCCACCGGAGAGTGTCATAGCAGTTCGATCTAGCGTCAAGTAATCCAGCCCCACATCTAACAAAAACTGGAGACGGGCCCTAATTTCTTTCAGCACCAGTTCGCCAATTTGCGCCTGGCGATCGCTGAGCTGCAGATTGTTGACGCGCTCCAAACATTCTCGAATGGAAGCGCCAGTGAAATCCTTAATGCGATATTGCCCCATCCGCACCGCCAAGGATTCTGGCTTGAGGCGATCGCCACCGCAAACTTCGCAAGGTTGATCGACCAGATATTGTTCTAGCTTTTGCTTATACAAATCCGAAGTGGTTTCCTTATATTGCCGATCCAGCATCGGCAATGCCCCTTCATAAGCCCGGTGATAGCCTTTGTTATCACGATAGCGAGAGTCCGCCTCAATATAGATCTTCTCTTCAGAACCATGCAAAATCACATGCTGCTGATCGGGCGTGAGCTTGTTCCAGGGGGTTTGAATCTCAAAGCCAAACGCCTGCCCCACGCTATAGAGCAGCGAAAAATAATAGGTGTTGTCTTTGTCTGACCAAGGCGCAATGGCGGCATAGACGGGCAGGCTAGGGTCAGGCACCACTAGCTCAGCCGAAAAGGTGCGCAGGCTACCCAAGCCGTGGCAATGGGGACAGGCTCCATAGGGTGAGTTGAAGGAAAACAGACGCGGCGACAGTTCCTCCATCACCGCCCCATGCTCAGGACAAGCAAAATTTTCTGAAAAAACCAGATCGTAGGATTTCTTATCCGAGTCTTCCGGCTGACCATAGCGCCCCGCAGGTTCAGCCGCAATCGAGGGCAGTACCGCCAGCTGCATATCCGGGTTGGTGGGCAGCTGCACCACATTGCTCTCCGCTGGCGTCACCTCAATGATGGCGATGCCTTCCGATCGCTTCAAGCAGGTCGAAAGCGAATCTACGAGCCGCTCCTGGATGCCTTCCTTTTTGACCAGACGATCGACCACAATCTCAACATTGTGGGATTGATTTTTTTCTAGCTCAATGGAGTCCGAGAGTTCTCGCACTTCGCCATCTACTCGGACTCGGGCAAATCCCTCAGAGGCCAGGCTAGACAGCAGCTTTTTGTGCGTTCCCTTTTTGCCGCGGACCACGGGAGCCAGGATTTGAAACCTCGTGCGATCGGGCAAGGCCATCACCTGATCGACCATTTGATCGATCGCCTGGGGTGCAATCGAGCGATCGCAATGGGGGCAGTGAGGTTCGCCAGCCCGACCATACAGCAGCCGCAGGTAGTCATAAATCTCGGTGACGGTGCCGACCGTCGATCGCGGATTGTGAGAAGTAGATTTTTGGTCAATCGAAATGGCCGGACTTAATCCCTCGATCGCATCTACATCCGGCTTATCCACTTGCCCTAGAAACTGGCGAGCATAGGCGCTTAAAGACTCGACATAGCGCCGCTGCCCTTCGGCAAAGATCGTATCAAAGGCCAGAGAAGATTTACCCGAACCGGATACGCCCGTAAACACAATCAGGCGATCGCGCGGTAGTTCCAGGTCAATATTTTTGAGGTTGTGCTGCCGAGCCCCCCGAATCCGAATCGTATTTTGGGATTTTGCCGCCTTGGCTTTTGCTGTTTTGGCAGCTTTGCCATTGCCGTTAGTAGACCCACTAGCAGAACTAAGAACCTGCTGCTCTAGGTCAGCGTTCAGGTTCAAGACCTCAGCAGTCTTCTCAGCGGTCTTTAGGGAGGCGTTACGCTTTGGCTCGGTGCGCTTGGGCATGGCGGGGCTATAAAATGGCTGCTACGAGCTACGGGAAACGGTTCTTAACAATTCTATCGTTAACTCTCATGAAATCTGGCTGGCGTCAGTGGATTAGCCTGCGAAATTTCACCGCTCCATATTACCGTGCTTTAGTAGTTTAGTACATGCGTCCTAAGCATGACTTTGAATTCAACTGGGTTAGCGCTGGACTGCTCAAATTATGCACGCTCAAATATTGCTAAGTCCCTTGGCGTCATTAAAAACCAGATTTAAAACCCTGTGCCGCCTGCGCAGCAGGCGGCACAGGGTTTTATGTTTAATTATGGCTTTAGCGATGATTGAAAACAGGAATTGAAAACAGG
>DATNOY010001087.1:0-2685 GCA_036703495.1 Coleofasciculaceae cyanobacterium | reverse complement strand
AGGAGTTGAACTCAAGACGTCCTGGAGCGGTTCACTGTTTGGCGATCGCATCAGCAGAGTTCAACAGAGCGGCTGCGTTTGCCGCACCCAAGTTATGCCCATTGCACTTACCCATTGCACTTTCATTTACCCATTACGCTTCAAAAAGTTAAGCAAAAAAGAGTTAAGCGAAGAGTTAAGCCAGATCGCTCAGAATTTGGACGCTGCTCGGTTGAAAACAGCGGTAAGAAATATAGTGAGAGTAGGACGAATCTAAACTGCTATAGCAGTCCTAAATCAGTCGTGAGAAACCCCAAGCGGGGTTTGGGGACTCTTTACCAGCGAGGCACTGCCCCTGCTACCCCAGTCTCATCAATCCTATAAGTATTGCTATAGCTCGAAATCTCATAGAGATCCAAGCGATAAGTCGCAATCAGCATTCCTGAGAGGATGACGATGACTGACGTAGCAATTGGTATTGATTTAGGGACAGGCGGCGTGCGTGCGATCGCCGTTGATCTGCAGGGGCGGGTGCTGGCTCAGACAACCGTTAGCTATCCGCTGCTAACGCCCCAACCCGGTTGGGCAGAACAGAACCCCAGCGATTGGATAGCAGCGAGCCTAAATGCGTTAACCCATGTGGCGCAAAGGCTGGATGGACATCAGGCGATCGCGATTGGTTTATCGGGTCAAATGCATGGCATGGTGCCGCTAGATGCAGAAGGTCGCGTCATTCGACCTGCAATTTTATGGAATGATCAGCGCACAGGGGCAGCCGTTGCTGAAATTGAGGCCAAGATTCCTCGGCAGGAGCTGATCCAACGAACTGGAAACCCTGCCATTACCGGATTTCAGCTTCCTAAGATCTTGTGGCTACGCAGTCAAGAGCCGCAGTCCTATGCTCGGCTCCGGCAAACGCTTTTGCCGAAAGATTACTTGAGCTACTATCTGACCGGCGAACGGGTGACAGAACCATCGGATGCTTCCGGAGTGGGCTGTCTAAATCTAGTGACTCGCCATTGGGATGTTGATCTCTTGAGTGCTTTAGAGATTAGTGGTGACCTGTTTCCTGCGGTCGTTGATTCCACTGCTCTGATCGGATGCCTGAAACCTGAAATCGCGGCTCAGGTTGGGCTACCTAGCGGATTGCCCGTGGTTGCAGGTGGTAGTGACAATGCAGCAGCGGCGATCGGTCTGGGTATGGCCTCTCCTCCCCGTTCGTCCAGCCCATCCGTTAGCCCATCCTCTAGCTATGGCCACCGGGGAAGTTTAAGCATTGGCACCTCGGGGGTGATCTTTGTCCCTTGCGATCGCCCTTCGCCTGATCCACAGGGTCGGGTGCATCTGTTTTGCCATGTGGATGGTGGCTATCACCTATTGGGTGTCACTTTGTCAGCGGGTGGCTCACTGCGGTGGTATCGCGACACCTTTGCCCCGCACCTGACTTATATTGACTTGATAGCCATGGCAGAGCCATCGCAGCCAGGTGCTCAGGGGATTTTGTTTTTGCCTCATTTCTCTGGAGAACGTAGCCCTTACCTTGATCCAGAGGCGCGGGGGGCTTGGGTTAATTTAGCATTGGCTCATTCTCAGGCAGAGGTGATCCGGGCGGTGCTGGAAGGTGTAGCTTTTAGCCTGCGATCCGTCCTGGAGGTAATAGAAGCGATCGCCCCGGTTCAGCAGCTTTTAGCGACCGGCAAGGGAACGCGGTCAAACTTTTGGCTGCAGATTCTGGCAGATATTTTAAAAACAGAGCTAGTTGCGCCTCAGTCCGAAGAGGGAGCCGCCTATGGTGCGGCCCTGCTGGCAATGGTGGGGGTGAAAGCTCATCCCACTCTAGAAGCAGCCTTTAAAGTACTGCCAAAAGGTAGGTATGCTATGCATCCACAAGTTCAGCCTGTCTATGAAGCAGCGTTTCAGCGACATCTGCGGCTTTATGAAGTGCTGAAAGCAGTTCGTTAGGCAAGATTTGTAATCCCCATTTTTGTTAACGACAGCCTGCTACTGCCACCGTGTAGCGTGCTCCTACGGCTTGAATGCCACCAATATTAGTATTGACTTGATAGGGTTCTAAATCCGATCGATTTGGTGTTGCGTCAACGGTAATCAGTTGATTAGCTTTTAAGTTAACTCTTTGTTCTCGATAAAATCTCTGCTTTTTATTATCGGGATACTTGAGATACATGGCAATGTCATATTCCCGATCGCTATGGATCATCAGCATGACCTTGAAGCTCTTGTAGGCATGATCGCTTGAAATATACCAGTCGGTATGCCAGTTGTTGTGGGTTCCAATGCTTGCAGGGCCGATAGGAACATTGACTGCTGGAGGAGAAATCTCTTTAGTGACTTGACTCCCTTCACCGCCGACTAGGGGCAGCGCTGCACAATTGTTGGGGAATGCAGGCAATGGCGCATCTGTTCTAGGGGGGGTTCTGGGTGCTGGTGTCCCTGCTTCTTGAGCCTGAAGCGGCAGGCTCAAACTTATCAGCATCATCATCAATCCTAGAAAACTGAGGCGGGAACGCATAATGATTCTCCTAAAAACTATGGCTATGGCATGGATGCGCGATCTACGGTGTTGCCGGGGGCGTCGGAGCAGTTTCGCAATTACAGACTAAACCTTCCAAAAAATCTTCAATGGCAGCAACGACGGGTTCAATATCCTCGACAACACCTTTCACCCGGTTAGCCACCCGCGCCAGC
>DATNOY010001086.1:0-2252 GCA_036703495.1 Coleofasciculaceae cyanobacterium | reverse complement strand
TTATCACCCATGAGTTCTGGCGCATTTGCCTATTCATTGCCTATAACCGACAATGTATTCGTTGCCAATGCTGACTTAGTTCATAATGTGGCTCGCAGTGCAGCGCCAGCGTTCAATGTTCGTTCTTTTTCTGCCGTCGCTGCCCATGAAATTACTCACGGCTTGATTCGTCATAGAATTGGACTGTTAGGCAGGCTCCCGACTTGGATTAACGAGGGCTATTGTGATTATGTTGCCCATGAAAGTAGCTTCCCTGAAGACTTGGGACTTCGCCTGCTCGCTACTGGTCAAACACATCCATCTGGGGCATTCCGCTATTTCGTCTTCCGTCAGATGGTAATTTACCTGATCGAAGAGCGCCACTTTTCGTTTCAGCAGGTTGTTGAGCATGCCGACCAGTTCACTTCTGTAGAAGAGGAAACTGTCAAGGCCATCAAAGCCCGAAAGGCTACAACAAATATTTAGGGTGACATGGATACATACATCGCATTGCTGAGAGGGATCAATGTAGGAGGTAACAATAGATTACCGATGGCTGAGCTAATCGATGTGCTGGAGGGTTTAGGTTTGAGCAGTATCAAAACCTATATTCAAAGTGGCAATGTTGTTTTTCAGGGCAAAGATATTAATCGTGTAAACCTTTCGCAGCAAATAAGTGCTGCGATCGAGGAACGTTGTGGTTTTGTGATTCCAGTCCTCATTCTCGATGTCAATGAGCTAGAAAATGCGATCGCATTGAACCCTTTTCCAGAAGCGAATGCCGAATCAAATACATTACACTTCTTTTTCCTGTCATCTTTACCAGCGAAGCCAAATTTAGCAGCTCTCGAAAGCGTCAAGAAGGATAGTGAGCAGTTTAAGCTGATTGACAAGGTGTTTTATCTTTATGCACCTGAAGGAGTGGGTCGATCTAAACTTGCCATGAAAGTTGAGAAGGCGCTTGGAGTGGCTGTCACTGCTCGAAACTGGCGGACTGTTAGCAAAATCATGGAGATGGTGAAAGAGTTCAACTGGCGCGACGGCTGATTGCAAGTAAATTCGGGTAAGTTGGATTTTTTTTGCTTCACCCCTTGACCCTAACGTAGCGTCAGGCTCTTACGATAGATTCATTCACAGATTGAGGTTGGCTCCAAATGGAAAGGAGGATGTGAATGCAAGCTATTGCATTAAAGGTGGGTGATCTGGCGAAACAAACTGGAGTTTCGGTACGGACATTGCATTACTACGATGAGATCGGGTTACTTTCGCCCTCTCATCGGACTGAAGTAGGCTATCGACTGTATGGCGAACATGACATTATTCGCTTGCAGCAAATCGTATCGCTGCGGCAGATTGGCTTTTCTCTGGAAGAAATCCGCGAATGTCTGGAGCAACGCAATTTTTCCTTTGATCGCATCATTCAACTCCATACTGATCGCTTGCGTGAGCAAATTGAACTCTCTCAAACATTGCTCCACCGTTTGGAAGCGATCGCGTACTCGATGAGATCCCTGGAAACTGTATCTGTGGAAACGTTAATTCAAACCATAGAGGCGATGAATATGTTGGAAAAATATTACACTCCTGAGCAGTTGGAAACGCTGAAGCAACGTCAGGAATTATTAGGCGAAGAGCGGATCAGACAAGTGCAAGCTGATTGGCAAGATTTGTTTGAGCAAGTACGGGCAGAGATGGCAAAGGGGACTGATCCAACCAGTGAATCCGTCAAAGCGCTAGCTCGACGCTCAATGGAATTGATTCAAGCGTTTACAGGAGGTGATCCTGAAATTGAACAATCCTTAAACCAAATGTATCAGCAGGAGCAACCTGAAGTTGTTAGTCGAGGCACGATCGATACAGCAGTAATGCAATATCTAGCGAGAGCCAGGGCTGCTCTGGAGTCATCAGCATCATGACAAAGATGGGCGATCGTGCAGGACTGGGTCTCATCAACGGAACAATGCGTCTTATTGCTTTCGCCAGTAATGAGCGGTCATGAACTGCTGCCACTGCCCATCATCGCGCAACATATGGGAGGTCAAGACTCGATGATCGTCGCTCTTGAATTCGATCACATCTCTGTACTTTCCTAGTTTTTCCTCACCCGTCATGGCAGGTCCCTCGGAGTTGAGCGTGAGCATGGTTTCCCCTGCATCTAATTCACCGTCATATTGCCAGAGATACGTCATCATTGACCCGACCCAGGTACCTACATAGCGTTGTTTCTGTGGGTCATAGCCAAGGGTCATCAGCGTGGTTGTAGGCCCAGCGCA
>DATNOY010001085.1:0-12337 GCA_036703495.1 Coleofasciculaceae cyanobacterium | reverse complement strand
TTGTGTGTTTGGTTGCGGGGGCGATCGCGATCGTACCAAGCGTCCCCAAATGGGAAGGATCGCAGCCAGCCTATCCGATTGGGCGATCGTCACTTCAGATAATCCGCGCACTGAAGATCCAGAGCGAATTTTGCAAGATATTCTCACGGGTATTCCCAAGACAGCCAATCCTACGGTGATTGGCGATCGGGCTGAGGCAATTCGCACTGCGATTTTGCAGGCCCAGCCCGGAGATGGCGTGTTAATTGCCGGTAAAGGGCACGAGGATTATCAGATTTTGGGTACCGAAAAGATTCACTTTGACGATCGAGAGCAGGCTCGAGCCGCATTAACTTTGCGCTTATCTACAGGTTCCTAAGGTAGGATTCTCAGTCTCAGTGAGCTGCCCTATTTTCTTGCGAGAGTCTCCCTTATTGAACCCTTGTGATTAGGACAACTCTTATCCTAAAACTTCCGTATTTGGATCACTCGCTCAGAAAACAGGGTTAGATAGAATTAGGTTCCTCACATTCACCTCCTGACTGCAACTTTATGAACCTCTCCCGCTCTCCAGATGCTTCGCTCTACGAACTTGCGATTGAGTCTCATCCAGCTCCCCAACCCCTGAAGATTAGTCCAACGACTTTTAAATCCATGGTCGGGTTAATCTTCGATTTATTAATCGAACAACAGCTACCGGCAACGCTTTGGCTCAAGCTGCCCAAGGGAGAGGTGTGGCAGTCAGAAATTCAGCGGTTTTGTCAGTCTGCAACGGCTGCTTACTCAATTTCCAGCCTGCAATCGCAGTCAGAGGATGTTGCCAGCGGCAGCAGCAAAGCTGGATCTCGTTCAGCCAGTTGGGAGAGTTTGGAGACAACGCTAGAGGAGCGGTTAGTTTCAGATCAGCAGGTTGCAGTTTCCCAGCCAGGCTCGCAGTTTTATCAGTTGCCTTTGGCCGCAGAGAGTCAGCTGAAACGAGAGTATTTTTTGTTGGTCGCTTCGCCTGAGTTTTGTGGCTTGGTGCTGGCCCATCGACCCCGATCGGGACGGCCAAAATCAGAAGGGCGATCGGAACAGCTCACTTCTATGGCTGCAGGAGGTGAGGACGCTTTAGAGCAAAAGCATCCGCTGTTAGGGCTGTTTACCTTTGAACCGGCAACGATTCAACCGGTCTTAGAGGGCATTAACCGCGCCATTTGTTTTGGTCAACCGGCCACCCAATCCAGCGATGAGCTAGAAAAGCTGCTGATCCCCTGGGAGCAGCTGATCAGCTACGTAGGGACACTCAATCCGGCTTTGCTGAGCAATTTGCTCAACAAGCAAATCCAGCGGCAAGAAGATATCTGGCGCAATAGTGCTGTTTATCGACGACAGGCAGAGACTGCTGCTAGCTTACGCTTGGACAATGAAGAGCTGCTCAGCAACCTGCGGCAAAAGGATGAATTTGTGAAGACGATGGGGCAGGAGTTGCGAACGCCGTTAACCAGTATGAAAACAGCCCTTTCGCTGCTGAATTCGCCTATCATCAAACCGCCGCAGCGCCAGAAGTACATGGAGATGCTGAGTCAGGAGTGCGATCGCCAAAGCTCTTTGATCACCAGCGTTCTGGATTTGATCCAGATTGAAAGTACAGTGGATCAGGTGCCCATGGAAGCGCTACGCCTATCCGAAATTGTTCCAGGGATTGTCAGCACTTACCAGCCCCTAGCCCAAGAGAAGGGGATTTCGCTCGGCTACACGATTCCAGACGACCTCCTGCCGGTTTCCTGTCTCAGCCAGAGACTCAAGCAGATTGTGATTCATTTGCTGCACAACAGCATCAAGTTTACCCACACGGGAGGGCAAGTTTGGGTGCGGGCTAAGCAGCAAGGCGACTATGTGCAGATAGAATTCCGAGATACGGGCATTGGCATTGCTCAATCGGATCTGCCTAAAATCTTCGAGCGCTTCTACCGGGTTCGCCATACCTCAGGCGAGGATTCGAGTGGCTCTGGTTTAGGGCTATCGATTGTTCAGCAATTGCTCCTGCGCTGTGGCGGTTCTATCACGGTCAAGAGCAAAGTAGGGGAAGGCTCAGCGTTTACAGTGCTGCTGCCCGTCTATCAGCAGAACTAATTTTTGCAAATGCTCGCCGCTGCTCAGCCTTCTGCCTGGGTTCCCTGAAAATGCCCACCGGCTTCCAGACCAAACATATCCTCGAAGGTGGGCGGGGGCAGATGAGTCGCGCTGCCATCCGGTTGGGCGAGGTCTTGGAACAAATGGGCGATCGCCGTAAAGTCAGGGGCGATGGTTTCACGGGGTTCTGACTTTTTCAGCGGCGCGGCTTTTTCAGCCGCAGGTTTGGCAAATTGAATTACCGTGCCATTGGGCTTGCCTGCTAAGGTTTGACGCAGCTTGGTCAGGCTTCTGAGGGCCTTTTGGGCGTTCCGCTGAGCCCCCTGGATGACAAACAGCTCAGCCGCAATTTCCAGATCGGCAATCGCGCCAGGATGGTTTCGCAACTTTTGCCAGGCCAGCCCGCGATAGTAGTAAGACACAGCCGAATCAGGAGCCAGATAAATGGCTTCACCATAGTCGGGAATGGCTGTTTGATGATTTCCCAATTTTTGCCAGGCCATGCCGCGATAGAAGAAAGCTAAGGCCCAATCGGGGCGATTTTGCAGGGCTTGAGTGAAGTCGGCGATCGCCTGTTCCAAATCTCCCTGCTCTAAATAAATAAACCCTCGGTTGCAATAGGCTGTGGCTTGCTGCGGTTCTAACCGGATCGACTCTGTGAAGTCAGCGATCGCGGCAGACATCTGGCCCAGATCGTACTGCACAATGCCCCGGTAATTGTAGGTAATGGCGTCTTCGGGATTGAACTGCAGAATTTGCGTATAGTCAGCGATCGCTCCTGCCTTATCTCCCAAATCTTGCCGGGTCACCCCCCGATTCCAGTACGCAACCAAATCATCTGACTCCAGCACCGGATTGTCGAAGCGGTTAATCAGGCCTTGAATCACTTCTGGATCACGAGTTCGCAATTTCAGATGGAGTTCTGGAAATGCCGTGCTGGTTTTGAGCCCTTCAGCAATTCCCAACACGGCAAACGCCCGATCGGCCACCAGAAAATTTTCGCTAGTGCCCAGGATTTTGAACTGAAACTGGTGAGGATAGGTACGTTTGAGGTGTAGCAAGTTGTGCAGGGTTTCCTGCATATTGTCCTGCTGGGACAGCTGAGCCATCCAACCCCGCTGCAATTTCTTGAGCAGCCGCTCATCATTGCGATCGGCTAGATGACACCAGCCAATATCTAAACGGCGACCTTGGTTGAGGAATGTTTCCAGCTTTTGTAAGAGCGGCTGATCCAGGCTGCATTGATCGGCCCAAGGCAAAATCAAAATCAATCGTTCCTGCGCCGATTTCAGAGCCTCTTCCAAAATTGCCCGGCTGCCGGTGAGGAGTCCAGCATCGTCGCTGCCTGACAGATCAAACACTAGCTCGTAGCTAGGAAATGTCGCAACGCCTTGCAGCTGTTGTGAGATATACTGCAGCTCTTGCTGAACCACCTCTTGAACTTTGTGTCGAAAGCCTTCTAGGGTGTTTTCGGCCGCCGGAATTCGCTGAGACAGCTCCCGCAACTGGGTTTGTAGGGCTGCGACATCCAGGTTTTTAGGCAATTGATTAATTTGTGCTTGGAGCTGTTGGTTTTGGTCGGCCAAAGTTTCGGTAAACGCTTGGATCGTAGAAATTTGCGATCGCAAATGTTCCAGATAGTGGGCTGCCTCTTCCTGCAGCGTAGTGCTGTGAGATGCAGTTGGAGAAGGCTGAAATTCTTGTTCGGCAATCTCTTGCTCTAGGGATTCAGGTAGCCCGGCAGTACCCGCAGACTTCAACATGCCTCCCAACGCACTATTGAAGCTAACGGTGGCTGTTTCGATCGCCACTACTGACTGTTTCAACCGCTCCTGTTGCTGATGCAGTTCGCGTACTTCCTTGACTAGCGACAGCAAATCTCGTCGGGGAACTAAATCGCTAATCATCCGCACCAGTTCACCCACTTCTTGTTTAAGAGAGGTGAGATCGACCGGCGGTGGCAGCTTGCCAAACTGGCGATCGAGTCGCGAAATCTGCTCTTGCAAGGAGGAGAAGTTGGGTTTGGCCGGATGGTTGAGGGTATCTAGACTGGTGCGGAGGCTGGCGACATCCGACTTAATTTGAGCGATCGAGGTTTCGGTCTTGCTGGTTTGGGCTATTTCGGTAAATTGCTGGAACTCGTCTCCGAGCTGGGCAAGTTCTGTAGCTACCTGCTGATACTGGACTTCTAGCCGATCAATTTCTTGCCGTGCCGTCCCCAGTCCCTGCTGCTCCAAGGGGCCAAGACGCTGATTCAGCTCCTGCTGCAATGCTGTAATTTCGGCATATAAGCGCCTGGCAACCTCCCGATCTTTCATCAACAGCCCCTTCCGCAACAGGTTAACAGTTTCGGTAGAAGGGAGGCTGGCGACCTGTTGGTGTAGCAAGTCCATCTTGTCAGATAGCTTTTGATCCATTTCGGCCAAAGCTGAATCTCTGAGCAAGCTGATGTTCTCCAACCGACGCCGATTGAGCAAGCCTAGCACCACCATGGCCGATAAAGGCATTGTGGTATAAAGGATTTGCTTGGAAACGACCGAGGCGATTGATCCAACGACTAAGCCAGCTAGCGAGACATGTTCTAGAGCACCTAAGGGAGAATGTTTTTTCATCTCAAACCGCAGTTTCTGATGGACTGAGACTACCTAGAACCAGGAGAGCCTGTGAATGAAGCCAAGATGGGCCTATTCATTTCTTCTGGCCCACCACCCTCCATTCAGGAAATTTTCTGATGGTAGTTTTTAATAATTGCCGTGATAAATAACTCCTACGTCCTGTAGGAGCCAAGGTAGGAGAAAGGTAGGATGCGAAAAATGAGGGGGCGATCGCACTTTTGTTTAACTAGACCGCCTGTTTAACCAGACCGCCTGCTTAACCAACTTGCTTAACCAGACAGCCTGCTTACCCGAACAGATGATCCACATTCGGCTCATTAACTAGGGCAACAGCAAGGAGTCCAAATATTGCAAGCTTTTTATCTCCATACAGATTGACTGAAGGGCGATCGGGAAAGTTTCCAATAAGCGCCTCGCATAGCGCAAAGCGATCTAGAAAGAGAGCAACGGACGCAGTAAGGGATCTGCGGGAAAATCGTATACCCATGTAGGGGCGCAAGGCCTTGCGCCCCTATCGCGAATGTTGTTGCCAGTGGGGATGTGATTAAATTGCAAATCCCTAAGCTGAAACTCACTTGATGTCTGCAGTTTGGGCAGCCATGGCCATAAAAATAGCTTGGGAATCTTGTAGGGCAGCCTGAGACCGAGGACGGCGTTGAATATACCGACCGTCGGGCTGTAGCTCCCAAGCTCGCCGATTGTCTGCCAGCATAATGCCTAGCATGGCGGATAGCTCTTTAGACAGGGTTGGATCAGTGATGGGCACAACGACCTCAACTCGCCGATCCAGGTTGCGCGGCATCCAGTCGGCACTGCCAATGTAAACTTCTTCTTGCCCGCAATTATGAAAATAGTAAATGCGGGAGTGTTCGTGAAACCGACCGATGATGCTGATCACCCGGATATTGTCACTGACCCCCGGTACTCTCGGACGTAAGCAGCAGATCCCGCGAACGATCAGATCAATCTTCACGCCAGCTTGGGAGGCCTGATAGAGCGCTCGGATCATCTCTGGATCAACCAATGCGTTCATTTTGGCCACGATGCGGCCATGCTGACCGTTCTTGGCATGTTTGATTTCGCGACGAATGAACTGTAGTAAACTGCTCCGCAAGTTGAAAGGAGCCACTAACAGCTTGCGATAGGTGGGCTGGTGCGAGTAGCCCGTCAGTGCATTGAATAAATCGCTCAGGTCTGCCCCTAGGTCTTCTCGACAGCTCAGCAGTCCCAAATCCGTGTAAGTGCGAGCTGTGCGGTGGTTATAGTTGCCTGTACCCAGGTGAACATAGCGCCGAATCCGGGTTTCATGCACCGAACTGCCTACAACGTCTTCCCGCCGTACCACCAGCGTCACTTTGGTATGGGTCTTTAAACCCATCAACCCATACACCACATGCACGCCAGCCCCTTCTAGCTTGCGGGCCCAGTTAATATTTTTCTCTTCTTCAAAGCGAGCTTTGAGCTCAATCAGGACGGCCACTTGCTTCCCATTTTCAGCGGCCGTAATTAAAGAGTTAACAATCGGGGACTCTCCAGCGGTGCGGTATAGCGTCATCTTGATGGCCAGCACGTTGGGATCAGCAGCAGCTTGGGCTACAAAAAGTTGAACTGACGTCCCAAAGGAGTGGTACGGATGATGCAGCAAAATGTCTTGCTGCCGGATCGCGGCAAAAATATCTTCCCGATGGCTACTTTTCGTCAAAGATTCTTCGGGATGCAGTCCCTTAATCTTTTGCAGGGGAGGTGCTGTGATGGGAGTCCAGGAGGGATATTTTAGCTGAGGAAGGGGGAGCGCGTTCAGGTCGATTAGATCTCCCAAACCCATCAATCCCTCTAGGGGATAAACATCGCGATCGCCTAATTCCAGTTCTGCCATTAAGGTGTTGCGTACCTTGGCTGGCATAGTAGCCTCTACTTCCAGACGCACGGCCACCCCACCCCGATTCCGCCGTCGCAATTCCTGTTCGATCGCCAGCAATAAATCATCAGCCTCTTCCTCTTCCAGCTCTAGATCTGTGTTGCGGGTGACTCGAAATAGCGAACAGTCTAAAACTTGCATCCCTGGAAACAGCGGTTCTAGGTGATGCGCCATCACCTGTTCTAGCGGTAAGCCCGTCCAGACAGAGGTGCGTCCTTTTTGCCGTCGCCATAGCGGTTTGGGTAAAACAATAAACCGAGGCAAGCTGTTGGGCACTTTGACTCGGGCAAATTGCTGCTGACCCGTTTCTACATTTTTAACCGTGATCGCCAGGTTGAGGCTGAGATTAGAAATGTGAGGAAAGGGATGCCCTGGATCAACGGCTAAGGGCGTCAAGATCGGCAGGAGCTGAGTTTCAAAATATTCCCGTAGATAAAGCTGCTGCTCCAGGTTGAGCTCGGTATAGTTCAACAGGTAAATCCCTTTGGCGGCCAGCTGCGGACGCACCACTTGCTCAAAGCTTTGCTGCTGCTGCGCTAAGATGGGACGCAACTGCTGGGCGATCGCTTCTAACTGTTCTAAAGGGGTGCGTCCATCCGGAGAAGTTTGGCTAACCTTTGCCTCAACCTGCTGCTTTAAAGCTGCCACCCGGATCATAAAAAATTCATCCAGGTTCTTGCTAAAAATCGACATGAGCCGCAAGCGATCGAGAAGCGGGGTTCTGGAATCGATCGCATCCTGCAAGACCCGATGGTCAAAATCCAGCCAGCTTAGTTCTTGATTGAAATAAAGCTGAGGATCATCGAGGCTAAGTTCTGGCGCGGCTTTTTTGCGCTTAGGCATAACGGGCAGTAGGCGTAGGTAGAAGACACTAAGAGAACTGAGCTTTGAGCAATCAGCTTCCCATGGCTCAAGCTGAAAAACCTTGAGACTTAAAGCTTAGTCTCAAAACACTTCGTCTTCAATCCCAGTCCACCATTCTCCCAGGTTCATAACATCTTGGTGAATGTCAGCCAGTTCTTTCAGATATTCTTCAGAGGAAAGCGTCTCCCGCCGCTCTAGCAACTTTGCCAACCGCAGTTGTGCCAACAGCCAGGGTTTTGAAATTCCCTGAGTGGCTTCAATGTATTGAGCTAAGTCCTGACTATCCATTAATCAATACTGATATGGGACAAGTGGGGAAGCGCATGTGATTTCTGAATCTTGCCGTTCCTGATCAGAGCAGTCCGTGTTCTGGCGTACAGTTCCAGTTAAAGTCCCGCGACTTTAAGGCACATAAAGCAGTCTTAAATGGTTTTTGGAAGGTGGGGCAGGCGCAGTCCGCCCTACCTTTCACAAACCATTTCATAAATCCGATAGGACTGCTATAGATTCAATCAACTCCCCCAAAGGGGTGTAGAGGGGCTCTACTGCTCTACAATTTTCCTAACATTTCCTTAAAATACGGTGGACAGCTACAGGCTTCCTGCAGCTGTCCATCATTTCAATATGGGATTAGGAGTTTACGTCATTTGCTGGCAAACTCGCCCCATGGTTATGAAAAGCGCAAAAGCACTAGGCTGCTGCCAAATTAGCCGCCGCAAAGTCCCAGTTAACCAACCGATCCAAGTAGTTTTGAATGAAGTCGGGGCGCTTGTTCTGGAAGTCAAGGTAGTAAGCATGTTCCCAAACATCCAAGGTCAGCAAAGGCACCTGACCATGAACGATAGGATTCTCAGCATTGGAAGTTTTAGTCACTTTTAACGTACCGTTATCCAAAACTAGCCAAGCCCAGCCGCTACCAAACTGAGTAGCAGCCGCATTTTTGAAGGCTTCCTTCAATTTATCTAGTCCACCCAAATCGCTATCAATTTTGGTAGCTAAGCTGCCAGAGGGTGCACCTCCGCCGCTGGGACTCAGGCTATTCCAAAAGAAGGTGTGGTTCCAAGCTTGAGCAGCATTGTTGAAAATGCCGGTTTTAGCAGGATCTTTGAAGGAAATTTCAATTACCTCTTCCAACGGCTTATCTGCTAATTCGGTGTCTTTCACGAGGTTGTTGAGGTTAGCAACATAGGCGGCATGGTGCTTGCCATAGTGAAACTCAAAGGTTTTGGCAGACATACCATGGGACTCTAGAGCACCGGGATCATAGGGAAGTGGGGCTTGTTCAAATGCCATTCTGTTTCGTTCCTCTCTTGGTTTCAGTCAAATGAAGCCCCTACTTGGAAATGCTGAAGCTAAGAATTCACCCCAGCTGCTCCAAGTCTGGGTCTAGGTTAGCTAAGACGACACTTATCAATCGCATTCTATATCAAAACGCTTGTGAGCAGGGGTCTTCCTAATTGCATAGTCAAGGTTGCATATAAAGTTGCATAAAACAGGTTGGTCAATTGCTGTAACACCTGATGACTCCAAATCCGGCTATCATAGCGGTTGTTGCATCGGCTACAGTTATGGGCAGACAACGTTCGATTTTGGCGCTGATTTTGGTTTTGGCGATCGCTGCCATTGTGGTTTTGATCCAAGTCCCTGTGCGGCTGGGTCTTGATTTACAGGGCGGTTCGCAGCTTACGCTTCAGGTAAAAACAACCGATACGGTTCAAGAAATTACCCCCGAAAAGCTCGATGCGGTTAAGCGCGTTGTAGAGAATCGGATTAACGGATTAGGGGTTTCTGAATCGGTAGTCCAAACGGTTGGCAAAGATCAGTTGACCGTGCAGCTGCCAGGTGTCAGCGATCCGGCTCAGGCAGAGCGGGTACTGGGAGGAACGGCCCAGCTGGACTTCCGCGAACAGAAAGCAGGTACGGAAGCGCTGCTGCCTATTGAATTCCAGGTGCAAAAGCAGAAGGAAGCAGAACTCAAGGCGCTGAAAGACAGTAAAGCCGATAAAGCAGCTATTGATGCTAAACAAGCTGAGCTAGATAAAAGCAATCAGGCGATCGCCGCTATCTTTCAAAAATCAGGTTTGACGGGCGAAGGATTGAAAAATGCCTTTGCTCAACCGGTCGGCGGCACTTCCTGGGAAGTGGTGCTGGCCTTTAACGACAAGGGTGGCGAGCAATTTGCTGAACTGACTAAAAAGGTGGCGGGCACTGGCCGCAGTCTGGGCATTTTCCTAGACAACCAGCTGTTGAGCGCTCCTGTGGTGGATGCGCGCTATGCCCAAACCGGAATTTCGGGGGGGCAAGCCACCATCACCGGCGGATTTGATACTCAGGAAGCCGCTGATTTGTCGGTACAGCTGCGGGGTGGAGCCTTGCCGGTGCCGGTTGAAATTGTTGAGAACCGCACTGTGGGAGCCACTTTGGGGCAAGACAGCATTCAGCGCAGCATCTACGCTGCCATTTTGGGCTTGGCGCTGGTGCTGATTTTCATGGTGGTCTACTACCGTCTGCCGGGGATGGTGGCCGATGTCGCTCTGGTCCTTTACTCTTTGTTCACGCTGGCCATTTTTAATCTCTTGGGAGTCACCCTCACCCTGCCAGGGATTGCCGGATTTATCCTCAGTATCGGTATGGCGGTTGACGCTAACGTCCTCATTTTTGAGCGAACTCGGGAAGAATTACAGGCCGGAAAAACGCTGTATCGTTCGGTGGAATCCGGATTTTATCGCGCCTTTTCCAGCATTTTAGATAGTAATGTCACTACGCTAATTTCTTGTGGGGCGTTGTTCTGGTTGGGTACGGGCTTAGTCAAAGGCTTTGCCTTAACGCTGGCTTTAGGTATTGTGGTGAGTATGTTTACGGCTCTCACCTGTAGCCGAACCTTTTTGTTACTGCTGGTGCTGAGCGTTCCTAGCCTTCGCCAAAGACCCGAACTATTTAGCCCTAACGTTCCTTCCTCTAACAAACTCCAGACAGAGAAGTCATCATGAAACTGCAAGTCATCCGACAGCGATCGCTCTGGTGGACAATTTCCTCCGCGATTATTCTCGCTGGCATTGTCGCCATGATTATTTCCTGGAGCCAGACAGGGTTGCCGCTACGCCCCAGCCTGGATTTTGTGGGAGGGACTCGGCTGCAAATTGAGCTAGATTGCACACAGCCTAAGAACTGTGATCAGCCGATTGATCCGGCGGCCGTGCGGGAAGTGTTAGCAGCAGAAGGTTTAGAAGGCGGCAGTATTCAGGTGTTGGGGGAGCAAAAGCATGCGCTTTCCATTCGGACTGCGGCCCTCAGCGTTGATCAGCGTTCCCAGCTAGAAGCAGCTCTGGCCGCGAAGATTGGCAAATTTGATCCGAAACAGACTCAGATTGACACGGTGGGGCCAACTTTAGGCAAGCAGCTCTTTACCTCAGGGGTGACGGCACTGATTGTCTCCTTTGTGGGGATTATGGTCTACCTCAGCTTCCGCTTCCAGCTGGACTATGCCACCTTTGCCATCATTGCTCTCTTTCACGATGTGCTAATTACGGTCGGCATTTTCGCGATTTTAGGCTTGGTGTTGGGCATTGAAGTGGACAGTCTGTTCATCGTGGCTCTGCTAACGATCGTCGGGTTTTCCGTGAACGACACGGTGGTAATTTACGATCGGATTCGGGAAACCATTCAGCTCAAGGGCGATCGCTCCATCAATGAGATTGTGGAAGATGCGGTCAACCAGACCCTGGCCCGTTCCATCAACACCACCCTCACCGTCCTTTTGCCGCTGTTTGCCATTTTCCTGCTGGGCGGCGAAACTTTGAAATACTTTGCTTTGGCGCTAATTATCGGTTTCACGATGGGTGCTTATTCTAGTATTTTCATTGCTAGTACGCTATTGGCTTGGTGGCGAGTCCGATCGGGAGCCGAAATGCAGGCAGGTGGATTAGTCAAGGATGAAGGCTAACCTATAGGCTAACTTATGCTCTTTCCTTCCTTTTTCCGCAATCCTAAACAAGCTCCGCCTACCGAGAAGCGCACGATTCTGACGGATATCAGCTGGCAGAAATTTGAGGATCTCCTGGTCGAGCTGGGGGCAGAGCGCCAAACCCGGCTGACCTACTTCCGGGGCAAGCTGGAATTGATGACTCCGATCGCCGCTCATGAGCGCTGCAATAAATTAATCGAGTCGCTGATTTTAATCCTGGTAGAAGAGCTGCATCTGCCTGTTAGCCAGCTGATGCCCATCCTGCTCAAAGCCCCCGAACTGGGCTGTGCCGTGGAGCCTGATGCCTGCTACTACTTTCACACAGCAGCCATGCAGGGGCAAATCGAGCTGCATCTCCCACCCGATCCACCACCCGATCTGCTGGTAGAAGTGGCTTTGACTAAGAGCAATCTCGACAAACTGCCGCTCTACGCTACGCTAGGCATTCCAGAAGTTTGGCGCTACATCACCACACCTGGCGCAGATGTTTTGAAAGGACAGCTGTTGATTTATCAACTCCAGGATCATCACTACATAGAGCGCCAGTCCAGCCTAATTTTTCCATTCTTGCCAGCCAGTCGAGTTCTGCAATTTTTAGAAGCAAGCGATTCGATGAGTTTAGCAACCGCGATTCGACTGTTACGCGCTTGGATTAAGGAGAACCAGCCCTAACGCCTACAGCGATCAGCCCGCTATAGGGTTGGGAAAAACGTCCTTAAGTACGCAGACAGCAGCGTTTGGCCAAAAAATGCAGCCAGGACTGCGCCGACTGCCAGAAACGGGCCAAAGGGCATGGGTTGACGACGGCTGATCAGCCCCAGGGCGATCGCGCCACCGCCGGCAAATGCCCCGATCGCACAAGCCATAAATCCGGCTAGCAGC
>DATNOY010001084.1:0-3162 GCA_036703495.1 Coleofasciculaceae cyanobacterium | reverse complement strand
GTGAGAACCGAGCAGGAAGCATGATGGAGCACATAATTACTGACGCTGCCTAATAGCAATTCACGCCAACCAGAATGGCCCCGACGACCTATGACAATTAAATCAGCACCCCAAGTTTGCACAACTTCACAAATCTTCCGTCCCGGACTACCAGCATTTTGAATAAATTCAGCAGCTACATTGGCATGAGTGGCTTGAGTCGTCAGCGATTGCAATAACGCCAATCCTTGCTCCTCGTAGCTCTGCCACTGTTTTTGGTAAACTTCTATGTCTCTCAGCGTCGGAGTTGAATAGTATTCTATGGTCGTTAGCGTTGGCAGTTCAGGACTGTTCTTGTCTTCGGCTGACAAAACATGTAGCAGCATCAGACGAGATCCCATTGCCTTCGCCAGAGCCAATGCATCATCAAAAACCTTCTGATGATGCTTGGAATGATCTATCGCAACTAGAATTTTGTGAAACATAGATTCAGATTCCCTGCCTATTCCTAAGTGGGTTGCTCACCCCTCTTTCCTCAATCCGATGGCTTTCCACACCAGTCCTAGATCATTCGTGAGCCGGGGTGCAGGGGCAATGCTTCTGACGAGGAGACAAAGTCCCCAAACCCTGAGGGTTTCTTATCCTTGATATAGAACTGCCTTGATATAGAACGGTCTTGATATAGAACTGCTATGGAATATGGCTCCTCTGTTGTCAGGCTAAGCGAAAAGCTTGAGGAACTTGTGAAGAAGCCAACAGAAAAAAGAATTTTTTAGAGGTTGGTGGCGCTTGAACCGCGTACTACAAACCTCCAGTACAGGACATTGAGCGACCGGAGTGCGGGCATCTGGCCCGCGTGAGGAGACGCTCCCACTCCAAACGGTTGCTGGATGTAAGCTGAGGTGTCTACTAGCGTGATCCTTTGGTGATCTATTTTGTGATCTATGAAGCCTCTCAAGGGGAATAGCCCTTGAAGCTGCCCTCACAAGTTCCTCAGATTATTTCTCTAACTTCAAAATGGAGTCAATGGGTCGATCGCCTAGATCGATTGCCACAACGAGGGCATGAGGATGAATTGCCATTTAGGGGTCACACTCAACAGCCGCCGTCAATCTGTACTAGTGGTTGGGTATGGCAGTCTACTCCGCAGCGATGATGGGGTTGGACAGCAAGTAGCAACAGAAGTTATGAGCTGGCAAGCCCCTCATGTACAGGCGATCGCAGTTCATCAACTCACCCCGGAACTGGCTGACAGGCTAGCCAAAACCGACGTTGTGATTTTTGTGGATGCCTACCCTGCTTTAGCAGAATCAGAAGTACAGGTGCATCCGTTAACCCTGTCCAACTCTGTGATGACGATGGGGCATTGGTGTGAGCCATCGGTTTTACTAACCATGACGCAGGTTCTCTACAGCCATTATCCCCAGGCATGGTGGATAGGGGTGCCGGGAGTCAATTTTGAGTTGGGCAAAACTTTTTCTGCGATTGCTAAACAGGGTGTAGAAAACGCACTGCAGCAAATTGCTCACTTGATTCAAGCAGCGAGGATAGAATCATGCACGAAGTTGGGATGATGAAAGACCTTTTAGACACAGCCGTAGAACGGGCGAAACAAGAAGGAGCTAACCATATTAATGAAGTTCACTTGCGGGTCGGTGCCGCCTCCGGTGTCGTACCAACCTCCCTGGAGTTAGCGTTTGAAGTAGCCAAAAAAGGAACGATCGCTGAAGCGGCTCGGCTTGAAACAGAGGTGGTTCCAGTTATTTGTTACTGTGCCCATTGCAATCTTGAATTTCAGCCTGCGGATTCACTGAATGAGTGTCCTGAATGTCACCAAACTGGTTGCAAGGTACAGCAGGGGCAGGAATTTGAGCTAGCTTTTCTAGAGGTGTCCTAGAGGATGCTGCACAAGTCCTAGTGTTTGCAGGCAGTCCTAGAGCCAGCCATGAAGCCAGCTTTGTAGATATACTCTTCTGGCAGAACGAGTGTGGCTCGTCAGCCTCAGCTAGATCGCTGGGGCTATGGCTGTTTTACTGTTTTCCAGCAATCTTTTTTTAGCAATCTTTTTCTGGCATCAGCAAGAATGAATGTCGGGCTGCAAAAACGCTTATGTATTGCCATTCAGGGAGCCGTTCAAGGGGTGGGGTTTCGTCCCTTTGTTTATCGGTTGGCAACCGATTTAAAGCTAGGGGGTTGGATCAACAATTCGGCTCAAGGCGTTTTGATTGAAGTGGAAGGGGGGCAATCGCAGCTCGAAATTTTTCTGCAACGGATTGATCGAGAAAAGCCGCCGCGATCGATGATCCAACGTCTAAAATCTTCCTGGTTGGAGCCAGTTGGTTATGCAGCTTTTGAGATTCGCACGAGTGTGGGCGGTGAGAAAACGGCGATCGTTTTACCTGACCTTGCCACCTGCGCTGAGTGTTTGACAGAGATTTTTGATCCGGCCAATCGTCGCTACCGCTATCCCTTTACCAACTGTACCCACTGCGGACCCCGCTTCAGCATTCTCAACGATCTTCCCTACGATCGCTCAAATACTACCATGCAGCTATTTGAGATGTGTGAGCAGTGTCAGGCTGAGTATGATAATCCGCTCGATCGCCGCTTCCATGCCCAGCCCAATGCTTGTCCTCGGTGTGGGCCGCATTTGGAGGTGTGGGATCAGCAGGGGCAACCTCTGGCATCTGCTGATGCCGCTTTGCGCCTGGCAGCCGACGCGATTCGCCAAGGACAGAGGGTTGCCATCAAAGGCATCGGTGGATTTCATTTTCTGGTAGATGCCCGCAGTCCTGCCGCCGTCCAACGCCTGCGACAGGCAAAACAGCGTCCAGCAAAACCTTTTGCCCTCCTGTATCCTTCCCTAGAGGCGATCCAAGCGGATTGTCAGGTTTCAGCACTAGAAGCGCAGAGGTTGCGATCGAGTGCAGCTCCGATCCTGCTGCTGAAACGACACCCTTCCCCTCATTGCTCCTCCCTTGCCCCTGCCGTCGCTCCCGATCAGCCTAATCTAGGTATTATGCTGCCCTACACCCCCTTGCATCACTTGCTGATGCAGGATTTGGGGTTTCCTGTGATTGCTACCAGCGGTAATCTTGCCGATGAACCTATCTGTACCGATGAGCATACAGCCGTGGACCGGTTGAGTGCTGATTTATTTTTAGTTCACGACCGGCCGATCGC
>DATNOY010001083.1:0-12162 GCA_036703495.1 Coleofasciculaceae cyanobacterium | reverse complement strand
AGGGACACGCGGCATTACCATATCTGCGATCAGTTCGTTGTTTTCAAACGCGATCGCAATTCCGGTTCTGCGCTTATCGACGGGAAAATTAGCTAAAGGTGCGGGCATTAATATTTACCTCCTTACCCCTGGATCTGCCCAGGCATGATATGAACTGAGCCGATGTCACCTGAAACCCCAGACACCTCTGCTCGACCAACAACAGACATATTTGCGCCTGTTGCGGGAGCGGCGGCGATCGCTTTCCCTGAAGCGTCTGAGGTTAGCCATTGCCCCCGAGTAATTGATCCGCCGTACTCAACCGGAAAAATCCAAGAGCGAACAATGTCAACTCGTTCGCCCGACGAAACTTGCACGGCTGGAGCGGATTGGCCGTAGGGGATTGTGTCTACTGGCCCGTCAGGGATGTAGGAAACGCCAATCAATACTTCGGTTGCAGCCGTTGCCTGCAAAACGTGATAGTCAGCAGTACCGTGTTTGACGATTCGATAAGGAGCAATCGTCCCACCTGCTGTATGGTTAGTGATTAAACCTTGAACTTTATCAGGCATGGATTCCGTACTCCTTCATCACTTGATCAACAGCTTCGGCAAAACTTAGTTCAGTTCCTTTTTGACGCTGCTCTCGAACCAGCGCCTGCGCTTTTTTGCCTAAATCGGCTTCAGTTAACGCACCACCACTTGACTCAGGTCGCTCTGGCGCTACTTCACCGAACTCAACTTTGGGCGTGGTCTTGGCGATCGTGCCGTTTAGCAGACCCTTAAAATAAGCCAACTGCTCATCCGAAAGTCCCACCATGAAATCAATCAACCCAATCTCTCTGGACTGTTTTTGATCACCTTCCCCAAACTCGACCATTTGAGGATTTACAACACCAGGAGTCAGTTTCATGCCTTCCACAAAGGAAGAAACCTGTGCGCGACGAGCGATAACCCGCTGTGCAATTACTTCGTTTGCCAGTTTTTGTTTATCGGCTTCGGCTGCCGCAAGTTGAAGCTTTAGCTCCTCCAATTCATTCATGTCACTAGTTCCTTTCTTTGTTTCCATCCCTAGAGCTTTGGTCAATGCCGCCATTTGTGCCGCATCAGGCTCCATGTCTCCTTTGCTAATTGCTGCTAGGTTAGCAATTGACATCTTGGTAGCTTTAGCGATCGCCCCTAGATCGGCAGAAGCTAAAGCCTTTTTGAGCGCTCCTAAATCCATAAAATCGGCTGTCTCCTCCGAATAGTTCCAACGTTCTTCCGCTTCCTCTGGCTCTGCGCTAATACGCGATCGCAAGTCATCAACCTGCCCTTGTAAACCCCGAAATGCATCCATCCAGTCTGGTTGCATCGACATCTGGGCACTGTCTCGCAGCATGGACAGAATCGAGCTAGGCACGACCCGCTCTGCTACTTCCAAACTCTCTTGATCGATCAAGTGCTCGCGCAAGTTCTGCCAAAGATCTGCGATCGCTGTGCCGCCATAAGCCATGCCACAAAACTCAATTGAGTTAAGGCGCTCAGAGAAGCTCAGGCAATCTTCCTCGTCATCTCCTACGTCAAACTCGGATACAGCGATCGCCCATGCTTGCTCCAGTGAATCTCGCGCCTCTTCCACCTCGCTCAAGTTGAGCATTGCGTAAGGGTCCAACCCCTTGACAGCAGGCGGAGACTTGCCTAGCCCTGCAATATGGCGTAGAGAAAACTTGCCAGGGTAGGGGTTTGAAGGATGATCAGGTGGGTAAAAGCTAGGGCTAAGGCCGAGGATTTGCCCGTCTTTGATGAAGTCCAGAAACTTAGAGGAGATCTTCTTAAAAGTGGCTTTCAGGTGTCCGCCTACTTTGCGAACCTTCTCAGGGAATCCAAAAGCTAGTTCTGAGGTGACAATATCGCGATCGCTATACTCCCCAGTGTTGTGAGAAACGATCAGCGGCGCTTTGAAATGCTGCGGGTTGTAGGTGTCTGCGATGTCCTGCAATTCTTTGTCTGAAAACGATCGCGCCACGCCACGGGAATCGACATGATCCCCGCTTCTGAAAATAGTGATTTCGTATTCTTGCTGAGCATTAAACTCTAAGAACCAAGGATCATACTCGGAGAATCCCATATCACCTTTCAACTTCTCGTATGCTTTGTTTACTAATCTGAAAGCCTCGGCACTTCCTCCGGTGTCAGGGTGGGCTTTTAATGCTGCTTTTTTGTAAGCTTTCTTGAGTTCTTCGGGAGTGAAGTTGTCTGGCAAGTCAAACAAGCTTGCCTCGCCCTTTCCTGCGTACCCGCTCGCGACATCCATTAGATGCTGCTTAACCGCATCTCGATAGACTTGCTCTTTGTTGGCCGCAAAAGTTTTATAGTTTTCAGGCAGCTCAAAAGTGTCCAGCTTAAGGATGCCGCGCTCAGCCGCATCATCAATCGCAGCTTTTTTACCCTTCACGACTTCTTCGTGCTGCTTCCCTAGCTTCTTGTTAATCTCTTGAGTTTTGGCGTTCCAGTCTCCCTCTAATTGCTTCAGCCTCTCTTCTTTGGGGGTGTCACGGATTGCGTTTTGGCGGGCGGCTTGCTCTTCTCCAGTCTTGATGTCTTTCGTAACTTGATCGCGAATTTTTTCGTAGTCTTTTTTTGCTTTCTCTTTGTTTTTTGTTTTTGGATTATCGAGTTTGGTCTTAGCCTTAACCACGAGTGGGCTCTCGTCAGGATTACCTTCAGGAAAACCAAAGTCTTTAGGCTCCCAAGGTCTACCCTTATCTCTTTTTTGCTGTACCTTATACCTAGCCTGAGCAAACGTTTCTGCGTCTTTTACTTTTTCAAATTCTTTTTGGTCTAACTCATACGGAACCGCCCACCCAAGTAGATCTTTTTTTGTTGATTCGACTATTTTTGCTGGGTCAGGCTTAGTCGTGGCGATCGCAATCTCTTTACGCCATCCCTCAATGTCTGCATCAGACGGATCTGGAGAAGCGTACTTCTGATCGATCGCCCACTCTTCATCGGTTCGGTTGTCAGGCTTTTTCGGGCCCGCCTTCTCTTCTGGCGCTTTAGCTTGGCCTACTAGTGTCCCCTTGTCTTCAGCTTTGGGGCTTGTTTTTAGCCACTCATGATAAGCCTTGGCTTGGCCCTCTAATGCTGAAGGGCAGTTCTTGACTTCGCGGGACAAGCAGCGATACCCACACGGTCCCCAGCCTTTGTCACAAACTGGCTGTTTCTTAAAAGCCTTGTTGCCGCCAAAATCTAAAGTTGGTTCCTCGCTGAAATCAAACCCACTTGCAGGGCTAAAGACTTTACGATCGCCGTCTATTTCATATCTAAATACTTTGGCGGGCTTGGTTCGCCCATCACTGAATACACCCTTGAGTGGATCTCCATTGTCAAACTCAATCTGGTCAATTCTTCCCTTATAGCCGCGATCGCCATCTTGCAAGATGAACCGCACCATTGCGGTCTGAACTTGCTTTAGCTTCTCCGGTGCAAGGCTTTTTGCATCGGGCAACGTGGGAGCCTCAGCAAAATCCACGTCCAAAAACAGCATCTCTCTATAATGAAGCGCATCTAGAGATTGCTCGTTTAGGGCGATCGCATCTAATTCGGTAGATTGTAGCTGGGCAGCCATTCAGCCGATACCAAGGCAATTTCCCTAACCTTAATTTTTTTTGTTGATTCAAACTAGATTTATCCTAGGCTTTAACTCGAAATTGGCTAGAATAAGCTCAGTTCGGGCACTTCAGCGCATGAAAGCTCTCTCCTCCTGCGATCGCACCTCTCCTCCTCAGTCTTTGTTCCCTAAATGCATAACGTTGCAAGCTACAAGGCTTAGCCACAGCCTATCCCAGCGTGATATAGAAGAGAAAACAGGCATTAATGATGGCTATATCTATCAGTTCGAGCAAGGGAAGTGCAAACCTTGGCCAGCAGCGATCGCCAAGCTTTGTTCCCTCTTTGAGGTAGCACAGCTCGATCTTTTCCCTGAACTGGAGGAGTCGCGCAAATCATGCGAGCCTCCCTACCCCCCTTGTAAAACCCTGAAGGCAGCAAGACAACAGGCAGGATTAAATCAGTCTCAATTGGCGATCGCAGCTAGTATTGGCATTGCCCCAAACTATCTATCTCTATTTGAAAAAGGACATCGCAAGCCATGGCGATCGGTGGCGCAGAAGCTTTGTGCTTATTTTGAGATGAGCCAAGATGAGTTGTTCCCAGAACTAGCGCGACCAATCAGCGAGATCGTGGTGTGGGACGACGATCGCCAAGAGTGCATCACCCAAAAACTATCCGCTTAGGCGATCGCTCAACTGCGCTTCAACCTGCGATCGCCACTTCGGGTCTAGTCTTTCCAGTAGTTGTTCAACTACCTGCTGTCGATTCTGGTTGGCATCTCCCGATCTCATAAACCCTGGATCAACCACAGGGTAAAGCTTGCCATCAATAGCCATCGCGGGAACTCGCTGCGTCTTTCCGGTCTGGCGATCGCGGTACGCAAGCGTATCGGCAGGAGGTTCACTCACGCTCAAGCCCCGTTGCTTCATCTCTCTCTCTGACAACGAGAACCATCCGCATTTACATCCGAAACCTGCGGGAAATCTGACACTGCGGTAGAAATCCGAGTCAGCTAAGAAGACTTTCCCATCTAAGGCTTTATGGGCAGGGCGATGGTCTCTAGAATCTCGGTGCCGCCACATACGGTAGGGGCGATCGCGCAGCATCTGAGGGGTATCTAGCTGCTGTCGTCGTCCCTCAGCATAAGCGGTGGTGATGTTCTGGCTAAAGATTAGGTTGAGTCGCCAAGGTTTATTGTCTGGCCTCCAACCATACTGAGCGATCGCGGGTTCTACCTGCTTGGTGAATTCCTGAAACCCCTTACCCTGATCTAGTTCACTTTGAACCGCTTTGTATAGATCTGTCAAGAAGTCGGCATTCGTGACCCCCGCAACCGTGAAAGCATAGTCGCGCAAATCTACCTCGATTTCGTCCCAGCGCTCAGTGGGGATCTGGAGTTTGTCGAGGAAGTAGGCGATCGCTTTGTCAAACGGTAATTGCCAAGGGTCTGTGGCCATTAGAACTTTTCAGTGATATTGACTGGCCCCTGAGCAAACTTCAAGATTGATTGCAGGGGAACTGCTTGAAGGTCTTGGTTCTGAAAATAGGGGGTATCAGTTGTGGCAACGATCGCACTACCTGTCCCCTGCTCCTTTCCAAGCAAAACCAATAACTCGCCTTCTGCCTCACCAATCACCTTAAATTCGGATTCCGGCAAAAAATCCACTTCAGGGAAGCGATCGCGATTAACTATTGTTGCCACGTCAAACTCCTATTGCTTCAACTTTATCTAGGGCTTCCTCGTCCCACTTCCAGTCATCTGGCCCAGCGAACTTAAGTAGTTGTGGCAACAGGTACAAATCAGGTTCAAAACCCTCATCGTCCTGCAACGCCACAACTATAGAGTTTTCGTAGTCTGGACTTTTACCCACTGCGATCGCCTTCACTCCGTCTGAACGAGTACCGATCTCAATGGGATCAAATCGCTTTACGTTTTCTTGCGTTAACAAAGGCATGTATTAGTCCTTGATTGGAATATCCAAATCATCAAATAACCCTGCAAAAATTGAATCAGCAGGAGGTGCACCAAGTCCAGCGAACAAAGTGCCCAACGTAGATACTCTTGATTTCTTTGGAGTCAGCGATTCAATCAATTTAACACCGTTTTCCTTGGCCCACTCTCGGATAGCAGCGCTCGGCTTCTCTCCGCTGTGAAATGAAATCTCAGCAATGTCAGAGGGTAAAACTTGGCCGTGAATCTGGGTTTCCATGTAACTGCCGCCGCTGCCGTCCGTTTCCTTAAGCGCATCATTGACGGTTTTGGCTTTAGCGATCGCCTCCACGCTGCCCTTCTTAATAGTCCCTGACCATCGAGGCTTGCCATCTCTGAGCAAAGATGCCAGCTTAGGGTCTTCAACGGCTGACCCCAAGTGCCTGCCAAACGAATCATCTCCGGTAAAAGTGGCGCGACTCTTAACCTCGGATTTAAGTTTGACCGCAATACGACCATACCCACTTGCGGCACCTGGCCCATTTGGATCGTTCTCTAGGTAACCATAGATCGGGCGCATTGCGTCTGGCGTTGATTCCGGATAAGCAAACCCTGCCTTTTCCACTTCCTTCCGATATTCAGGGTTGAAAGAACCTCGGCTCGTACCTGTTTCAAACTGAGTTTTGAAACGATCTTTTACAATCAACTCAAGAATTTTAGAGTCTGGAACGCGAATATAGATGTTTGCATCTTCCATAACTTTTTTTAGATTCGCTTCAGCCTTGTCAACCAGTTCTTTACCGAACTTGCGCTCTAGCCCCTTACGCTGTTTTTCTAACTCGGGCTTGACTGTGTAATCTTCGGCTTTAATTACTGGCCTAGGGGTTCCTGGCTTCACTCGCTTCGGCGGATTAATAATCTCGTCTAAATCGGCTTCTTTGCCATCAACAAGTAACTTAACACCGTTTTCTTTGGCCCATTTTGCGATCGCGGGTGACGGGCGATCGGATGCCTTAGTAGGCGAGAAGTGTAGCTCAGCAATGTCAGAGGGCTTAACCCCACCGTGGATCTGAGCCTCCACGTAAGCGTTACCACTGGGCGACAGATTTGGCGCAAGGTCATCAATGTTTTTAGCTCTTGCTGCCGACGCTAGCTGACGCTGCTCACTATCGCGTGAGGCATAGTAACTAGGATATCCACTGGGCAACGCTGTCTTGTCGTAGCCATGCCGAGTAAGAGCGACGAGTGATGCAGCGTTAGGCGGTGGCGGTGGGCCATCATTAACGACTTCACTAGCGATCCCCGACTTAAACGAGTCTGCACCTGTAAAAGTCGATCGCGCTTTTGCTTCAGGTTTCAGCTTGACCGTAATAGTGCCGTAAGCGCCAACGTCTGAGTGAGAAGCGCCGCTCAAATCCTTGCCGCCTAGGTAGCCATAGATAGGGCGATCGCCTGGTTTCGTGTCCTTGCCATAGCCAAGAACTTTGGCCTCTACCCGATTGCGGGCGGTTTGATAATCATCTTTTAGGTGGGGAATATCATGATCAGTAATACCAAGCTCTGCCGAGGTCTTGAACGAACTGCCTAAAATCTTTTCCAGGGTGTCAGCAGTTCTAACTCGGATAAACAGATCGGCCTCATCTAAAACTTTTTGCGTATTTTTCTCTGCCTTCTCAACCAAATCTGCGCCGTATCTCGTAATCAGACCCTTGCGTGCTTTTTCCAGTTCTTTGCCATTAGTCTTTATGGGTGACGACAATTCGGGTTCTGTTGGCTCTTTTTTGGGCGATCGCTTCTTTGTTGTGGGCTTAGGCGTTGCAACTTCTGACGCAGCTTCTACTTTTTTGGCGCTGCGCTCCAACCACTCGGCTAAAGTCTTGGCTTGGCCTTCTAGAGCTGATCCGCAATTCTTCTTAGTATGAGGTAAACAAGCATACCCACACGGGCCCCAACCTTTAGAGCAGGTAGGTAGCTTACGCTCTTTACCTGTTTTTGCTGTCGCACCTTTGAAGTCTAGGGTTTTCGATTCTTCGAGCCATTCAATCTGCTCAACAAAAGAGGCAGTGCGATCGCCCTCATCATCGTTAAAGCCACTCACAGGACTGAAGCTTTTGCTTGTGGTTGTGATTTCGTAGCGCAGCACCTTAACGGGACGAGTGCGGCGATCGCTAAACAGCCCCCGCATTGGGTTGCCATCCTCGAAGACAATCTCATCAATGCGTCCTTTGTACCCGCGATCGCCTTCTTGTAGAATCCGCTTCACCACCGCAGTTTGTATTTGCTTTAGTTTTTCGGGCGAGAGGGTTGAGGGGTCGGGTAATGTGGGGGTCTCAGCAAAGTCAACGCCTACTTCTGCGAACTCAGTCGCCCAATTAAGTTCCAGTTCTCGTTCATTAAGGGCGATCGCGTCTCCCTTGAAGTTAGTGAAACCAGGTTCTGGCTCTAGAAACGAAGAGATACCATCAGTGTCGATTGACGTGGTTTTAGCCGAATCGTCACCGAGTTTATAGGCGTAGCGATATTTTTTCTTGCCGTCTCGCTTCCAGTAGATGCCGACAATGTTTTGTTCGCTGTCCAATTCAGCGGATTCAATGCCGTCTATTTTCTCGCCGTCAATTTCCTCAAGAACCGAAAGGAGAGCGATCGCATCTTTTTGGGTCAGAGTCACTGTTGTTTTCTCCCTTCACGTAGTTAGGCTATAAATCACCAAACAGATCGTCGCCTTCATCATCTTCAAGAGCTTTTTTTCGTTCTTCACGTATCCGATCTTGAATTTTTAGCAGATCTTTCCCTGTCCTGCTGGAGCGAAACTCTTCCTTAGCCTGCCTGACATCCCCTACGCCGAAAGAGTCATTTGCAATTGCTTCTTTTTGTTGATCAGACAATTTAGGCCATAGCAAATCTAGTGAGTCAGTTAGAAGTTTTTGAGCATTGTCCAATTTTTCTTTTTTGCCAATACCCCCACTAGATGCCATGCCAATTGCATCCCCAATTTGATAGACCTCGGCTCCTTCAATTTTTTTATCGGAAATCAAGTAGTCAGCAATAGTAGAGATTCTGCTGTCAATCCCTGTTTTTTCTGCGTCAATAGATTTTTCTTTTATTGCTTTCCTGAAAAGATCTTGAGCGCCAGGAAGAATTGACTCTAGAGAATCAATTCGCCTCAAAACATTGCCAGCCATGTCTTCATCGCCTTTCAATAATCGCTTAACTTGAACGCGATTTTCGGGAGTGTCAAGATTGTCTGTTTTTTTGCTTTTTTCACCAAAGTGCTCATCGATTTTCTTGTTGGCTTCTTCTGGCGACAAGCCTTTGATTGTTTTTTTGAGGGCTTTGACTTTTGCCTGAGCTTCCGGCGATAGTCCCTGCTTGCAAATTGTTTTCCTACCACTCTTAGTCTTCAACGGTTGACAGCTACCGCCACAACTTAAACTTTTTGCTGGGTTGCAATTACGCGCCTTCTTTGGTCCCGCCGTCGCAAACTCGATCGCGCCATCTTCTGAGAAGCTAACAATCCACTCTCCGATCGCATCTTCTTCCTCTTCCTGGTAGGCATACGCTGACAACTCACTAGGATCAGCCGCTTCAATTCCACCAAACAGCGATCGCGGCACATGAGCCAAGTAAGCGTCTCTGGCTTCAGTTAGAGATGGGGCGATCGCATACTTAATCTCGTCCAAGGTGCCGTCTTCGGTGAGCTGCCGAATTTTGAACAACTCTCCCGACTCATCTAGTACATAGAAGTCGATCGCTTTGCCATCTTGGGCTTGCCCATAACTGCGGTACAACCTGCCGTAGGGCGATCGCATTTTGGTGCCGTGCCGTTCATCTCCGGTCTCGTGGGTGATGCCAATTTTTAGGCCATTCCAGTTGAGTACCCGCTTGGTAGGCTCAGCAAAATCAGGAGTTGAATTAGATTCTTGTAAAACTTCCCACCGTCCCGCCAATTCAGCCGCCGCGATCGCCTGTGCCAACAGTTCACCAAACTCCGCAGCAGGCATCTGTGGGTAAAGTTCCACCAAGCCAGACTGCATGGCTTTGTACTTGGCAGCGTCAGAGAGGTCACGAGCCGCGATCGCGTCCGCTAGTTGCTGCACAGGCTTGGCCATACTATCAACGACGGTGCCGGATTCCTCTATGGCGCGATCGCTGTAGTTGTCCGTATCGGAGGGTTGCTGGAAAGCAATCGGCTCTTGCTTGCGTTGCTTAGCTAGTTCCAAGACTCGCTTGCCGATTGATTGATGCAGAAAATCTAGCTGTTCTCCGTAATTAATCGTTGTCACAAGTTCCTCCACAAAGCTAGCGATCGCAGGCTCTAAATCTTCCAAATACTCAGCGGCATCTAATTGAGCAAGTAGCGCGATCGCTTCCACCACCTTTTGCTGCGCCTCAGACAGGTCAGCAGCAGCTTCTACGCCAGTCGGTGCGGCTGTATCAGTTGGTGGCGTTTCTTCTGTTGTGGGTGCTGCGTCAGTAGGCTCAGCGGGTGCCTCTTCACCACCACCAATCAAGGATGATAGGTCTGGTTCGCCTGACCCTTCTTGAGCTTCGGGCACCATTGCCGCAGCAACATCTTCTTCGACTCCAAAAATAGTCTTGATAGCCGCGATCGCATTCTCGCGAGGAATAGCCCCACCAGCGGCTTGCTGAAGCAGCCCTAAGAGTGCCTGAGTTCCACCAACGCCCAGAGAAGTGACGAGTGGTGGTGCCTGTTCATCCTTGCCAGCGGTCGCACTGGTATCTACGTAATCAGCGCCATAAATCTCCGCTTGAGCCTTGGTGCTGAGCCTGAAGCCCATGCTAAACAAAACATTATCGCGATCGGCTCTAGCCTTGAGGTCTTCCGCCTCCTCGAATACCCGATAGACAATGGGCGGCTTAGTGCCATCTGGGGCATTAACCTCTGTCAGCCACCTAACTAGGGTTCTGTTGAGCTTGGAGCACAGCAGATCCGCATCGGCCTTGATAATCTCTTGGCGGATAGCTTCATCATTCTGCGCGGGCTGACCAGATAATCCTTGGGGCGAGCCTTGGTTTAGGCGGCCCAGGATCACCTTAGAGATTTCAGCGTTACAGAAGCGGTTGATCAGCCCCTCGTAGGCATCAATCGAGCCACTACGCTGTGCCTCTAGCAGATCAACTTCGTAACCTGCCGGAAGTGCAGCCCATGCACCAGTCGCGATCGCACTCAAGAACTGTCCAAGAGCGGCTGAATTACCCGTGCTTGGGTCAAACTTACCGATTGGAGTAGGACTAGCAAACTTATCGACGTAGATCAACCAACTCTTGACCGCATCTTTTTTGATAGTGACGGGCCAATAGAGTTGATTCCCCAACCCTACGCCGAAGGGGTTGTGAGTTTTGCTGCCGACGGTGTGGACAAGGAACTTACGGGCGGGTACAGTCTCACCCTGGATCAGGTTGCGATCGCACAACCGAATCTCATACCCGTCGGTGTAGCCAATATTGGGGTCGAGTCTATTTGTCTTGGGGAGACAGAAGGTAAACCTATCCTGAGCCCGAGTTCGTATCTCTGGGATATGGATGGTTTTGCCATCTTGCTCCCACATCGCTTCGCCCACCCAATAGCCAATCAGCAGAGCGTCTTCTGCGTCGAGGCTAAATTGGTCAAAGTTTAAGGTGGCTAAATTCTCTCGTACCAGGTCTGCGATCGCTTCCTCGGCTTTTCCCTTACCAACTGGGTCCACCCGCCACTCATGGGATACTAGCGCGAGCTTACGGGCTTGGAGGGAGGATGCTACCTCTGGATCGTTTTCTAAAGCCCTGTAGCGGGTGAGATCGCCCCCTAGGTGGGTGGTCAGCAAAAAGTCTTCCGACTGTACCAAGCCACCAAATAAGAAGTGACTGGGGCTAGCGTCGGCTCTTGCGATTTCCTCTTTTACAATCTTGCTGAGTGGCAAGGAGAGATCCTGAGCTTACAGGCTCTATTCTCCTCGCGCTGGCTATTCTGGGCTAGATTTATCCTAGGCTTTACGCGCCATCCTGCAATCTTCTAATTGCATCAACAATTGGGGCAAACGTGTCTCTGTCTTCGGGGTACATCTGCCCTACATCAATCCAAAAGCAACTGTACGATCTGTCGCTGCTGTCAGACTTGCAGTAAAACCCAACCTTTGGATCAAATGCCAAGATATCGCAGGGCATCATCCAGCCGAGAACATTGCGGACACAACAGCGATCGCCTACTTTGACGTTTCGCCGCCATAGCATTGCTTTGATTTCGAGGATTAATGATCTAAGCATTGCGATCGCCTTCCATCTTCAGTACTGCTACAACTTCATCAAACGTCCAACCCACATCCATCAGTGCCTTAGCTGCTGCGTTGCGGTCTCGTGTTCGCCGCACAGGACGGTAAGGCCAAACTTCCGGCACCTCTCTAATCAAAGATTGTGATTCAAGCTCGTTTTCTTTGGGTGAGTTATCAGGCATTGCGATCGGTCCCTACTGATTCATTAATTGGGTTGCCATCACGATCCACAATCCGCAGTTCTGGGTTCTTCCTGACTAGCCTCTGGGCCTCTTCAAGCGTCGATCGCGATGTGCAGTAAATCCACCCTTCAACCGGATATGCCCCGTGCCTGGTCTCAATGACAAACTCTTGGGCGTTGGAATACTTGGATAGCGTGAGAGGCGATCGC
>DATNOY010001082.1:0-3458 GCA_036703495.1 Coleofasciculaceae cyanobacterium | reverse complement strand
GAATCGGGATGCGCGAAGTTTTAGAAGCATTGGCCGAAATTGCTCAAGGCCATGCCGACGTGCAATCTAAAAACGATCTTCCGGTTGGGTCTAGTTCGCTTTTGGCTGCTAACTTAAGCGACATTGCAGAGAGATACACCTATGAACGCAGTTTTGAGATTCACAATAGATAGGCGCGATCGTCATGAAGCAAACTCTTGAAGACCTAATAAAAGAAGCCTTGTCAATCTGCAAGGAGAACGAGAGGGCGGTTTTATATCAATTAAGCCTCGACGCTTATCAGGTTTTGCAAGACAAAACGACTTTTACTACATGGGAAGTCACTGGAATATCTAAAGGCTTGGATGGCTTGTTTTACCTCATTCTTCAACCTGTGGCCTGCTCTAGAAATTGGAGCAGGCTTGAAAGCAGTCTAGTTGCCCCAGTAAAGGATATTGAGGGAGGTATGATGGGAGATGTCAGAGAAGATTTGACTTTTGTGCGTAGGTGAGTCGCGATCGCCATGATGGATAAAGACCAGCTAGAAAATTTAGCGGCTCAATGGGAGGCTATCCCTAGCATGTGTAGTGACTTTGATTTATTTGAAGAGACGATCGCAGCAGAAAAACAATTAAAAGAATCTGGCGCTGTCCCCAAGTACGGCAAACTTTTGTTTAATCTTCCGATGCCAAATGGGGACAAAATACTTGCTGGTACCTGGCTCAAGCTCCTTCGATACGACGAGGGCGCGGTGGTTTTTGATAATTGTGGGGATGAAGGCCGAGTTGTACTAGATTTCTTGGCCTTGCATCACCCTCCTGCTGGGACAGTGATTTATGGCACTGCAGAAAAGATTATTTAGCGATCGCACCTTCCACGCCACAAAGACGGGCGATCGCGTTTCTCCGGTGAGCTAGGCGACTGCAAACAAAAGCACCCCGCAAGGTGCCAGAAAGTTACAATTTCAGATCAGATGAATCGAGCCAGTCCTTCGGGGCTGGTTTTTCTTTTGGCTATACTCCGACGGTTAAGCGGCAAGGGATACCATCAAACTGAATTAGATAAGCATGCCTCATCAACTCTTGCTTCTCTCTGGCCTGGCCGCCATCTGGGTCTTGTGTCCACTTCCAAGACCAGTACTCTAGCTCTCTCACGCCTCTGTCTCGCTTCAGTACTCGCATGATCCGGGTCAGTTCTTCTACATCCCAGAGCGGTGTAATGTCTGAGCCAATCAGTTGATGATAGGGCTTGCCGTGACTAGGACTAACAGCAAAGTTGGCAGCCACAATTTTGTTATCTCCAACCGTGGTGATACAAGCCGATACCTCAGAGCCTGCGATCGCACTCACTAATTCAGCGTCACTGGCTCGCTGCACTTCTCTGACACTTAGCACTTCAACCCCGAAAGCCAGCCGCCGAACTGCGCCACTAATTTTCTCAATAGGTTGGTCGCGATCGCTTGAATAGATCCATAAGTCCACACCCATGCGGACGGCTGCCTTCTTCAAGCTTTGCCTTGCCCCTTGCAACAACGCCTCGGCTGCCGTGGTTCGTGGGGCCACCAGTCTCAGGCCGTCGGACATCGGTTTTACGGTCCAACTGCAAGGCACTAAATGATGTAGCTCAGTGACACGTTGCATTGGTGGTCTCCTCGTCTTGCAGGGGTAAAGACTCTAAATATTCTTCAGTAACTCCCAAAGCTAAAGCAAGTCTCAGCAACTCCGACTCTGTGGGCCGAGCTTTGCCGTCTCTAATGGCGGCCAATCGCTCGATACTCAGCTTAGTGCTTTGCAACTTGTCCCAACTGCAAATAATGGCATGAGTCAAGCTGCGGAACTGGATTTGGTCGCGCTCCACTGCCTCAGCCATCCGCTTGTATTTTTCAACTCCTGCCTTGAATCCCAGCCGAAAAAAGTCTAGGGCGATCGCAGCAACAGCTACCCCCCAGTAATCCGCAATCGGCTTGAGGGTGTTGAGTTCGTCGTCGTTAACTGTGATCCGAATTTGGTTTTGTTTTCCCATAGTGTCTTGCCCAAGACACTTTTAGCCTAACCCATACCAGCAAAACATCCCAGAAAATATTGTTCGGAAATTGCCGCTGTTCCGCTGCCTTGCTTCGTTTTCGAGCCTTCCGCAAGTGCCGATCGCTTGACTTTAAAAGAGCTTGAGATGAGCGATCGCTGACACAACCCAGGCCATCAAACAGATTTGTCATAGGCACTTTGTCAGCCACTCTTTGTAGGCCAATGTTTTGCGGTTTCAGGGCTTCCGGTTATGCGGAACACCTGACACGGAACACCTGGCCTAGGTCAAAATTCTCTACAAGCTTGAAATAGAAAGACTTTTAGCTTTGCCATAGCTGGCGCAGGTTGACACAAACCCTTAAAAGTGTTCCGCGATCGCCTCGGTTTATGTGTTATTAGTAAAGACACGCAAGACACGCAAGACAGAGGAGAGAAATGCTGTTACTGCCAGGACGAGAAGTGATGGACAAATGCGCTTTGGTGTATGGTCGCGCCATTACAGACCGCACCTGGCGTAAGTGGAAGCGGGCTTGTGAAATTCCACCCGCAGATCCACGGGTTGGTGAATGGCTCACTGAGTTTCAGGTTAAGTGCTTGCTGGTGTTGTCCTATCTCAAGAAGCAGAACCCTTGGCTCCAGTACACCTACGAAGAGGTACTGGTGACAATGGCAAAACTGCGTCGAGATAAAGAGCAATCTAGGTTCTTGCAGGCGATCGCTGAAGCTCCAGCCAATACACTGCTTCAGCCTTGTTACGGACGCGAGCTGCCACAGGTTCTAGAAAACTTGACTGGTTGCACCATTAACCCTCGTCGCCTTTACCGAATTGCCGAGCGACACGGACGAGAAAAGTTCAGCCGAGCCAAGCGGTACAGCTCAAAGCAAATCAATTGGTGGATTGAAAAAATTGGAGCTTAAACAATGACTGTCACTGAAATTAGGGACGCTTTCGAGCAAAAGGGATTTAAGTTTTCTGAGCAAGAGGTTGAAGAAAAGCTGGCCGCCGCCAAGATGAACGCTGACGAAGTTGACGCTGAAATGATGGCAGTTTGGCTAGAGGCAATGGAGCAGCAGCAAAACCAGCCCGTTAAGTCAGGCAAAGGCGGAGGACTCGCCAAGAGTAAAACAGCACCACCCGCTAAAACTTCGGCACCCACTCAGACTCAGGAGATCCCGGTTGATTTCCCTGGCCCCAATCAAGCCGCTTCCATTGTTCAAAACACGGTGGTCAAGCTGGTTCAAGCCAACCATCTAGATGAGCAGCAAGCCATTAACGCCCTAGCTGGTTACTACGCCGAAAGCCCCACGCGAGTGATGAACGGCATCAATCAGCAACTCTCGGCAATGGGTGTGAGCAATCCCCTTGAGAGCGTGTTGCAGCAGCAGCGTGAGAGTTGGGCATCTGCTCATAGTGCAATCCAGGAAGCGATCGCCAACGTTAATGATTTTGCTGGG
>DATNOY010001081.1:0-6939 GCA_036703495.1 Coleofasciculaceae cyanobacterium | reverse complement strand
ATCGCCTATGCCGACTGCTGAGGCTCGACTAGATTTTCTAAACCTTTGACGACTTTGGCAGAGATAATTTTATCGCCCTGCTTAATTTCCCGCAGAATATCTTTATTTTCGGTGACGTAACCAAAGACCGAATAGCGACCATCCAGCAGGTTTAAGCCCGCAGGCGTCAGTTCTGGCTCAAATAAGAAGAAGAAGAACTGCGAAGAGCCGCCATTGGGTTCCGTTTCGGGACGCGCCATACTAAGCGTGCCATAGGCCGAGAAAGGCAGCACCGGCTGATCGAGGTAACGACCTGCTTCTTCCAGGGTGATCCCGTAGGTGGGTTTTTCGTCCCCTTTCACCATCACCTCCAGCGGCACAGCCCGGTATTTGCCGGTGTCCGGATCGATGAAGCCGTCTGCCTTACCCGGCGGATCGCCAATTTGCAGCACATAGAAGTCTTCTGCCCGAGTAAATGCCAAACCGTCATAGAAGCCACGCTGGACTAAATCGACAAAATTACCTGCGGTAACGGGCGCATTATAGCCATCGACGACCACCGTAACCGTGCCTTGCGTGGTTTCCACTTCAATAGTGGCCCGCCCTTTCAACTGCGGCAGGTTGCTATATTCTGGGGGCACTTCATAAGGAAATTTAGTGACCATCAGCTCTTCTAGCTGCCCCACCTGATCCAAGATTTTTGATCGCTTGGACACCAGCGCACTTTTATTTTGGGCTTCCACATCTGCCCGCATGTCTTCAACGCCTGCCTGAATTTGGTCGATCAGCGCTTCTGCTTGGGGCTGGCGATCGCTGGGCACACCTGCCAAAAGCTCGGCTCGTTTACGAGTGAGGACCCGATTGGCAGTAGCCAGGTTACGGTTCAGGGAGCTGATGCGCCTGGCTCGCAACGCGTCTGACATGGTTTCAAAGCTGGATTGCAACTCTCGCACAGCCTTATTGTCAATGGGCAAAGAATTGCGGAGTAGCGCTTTGCCATCCGTCACTGCATTGCCAGGAGGTAGGGCGATTGCCATCCCTGTCCCCATGCCGCCATTCACTCCAGAAGCGAGCATGGTCATCAAAATTGCCAAAATCCCAATTCTTGCCAAAGACCGGAGGGCGGTCTGGCAATGCTCTAGAAAACTCCCTCGCTGCATGGGTATGATTCCTGCCTTCTTCAGCACAAAGTCCCTCTCTCATCTTCCCATAAGGAGGGATAGGGAAATGGGGATCGTCCATGCTCGTGACAAAATCATCCTTCGTTGCTGTGATACAAACCCCACTAGGGCGGTAAAATGAATTGCCATTGTTCTCCACAGACAGCAAGATTCATGATTTCCAGTAATGACTTTCGCCCCGGTGTCAGCATTGAGTTGGATGGGTCAGTCTGGCGCGTAGTGGAATTTCTCCACGTTAAGCCAGGGAAAGGCTCAGCATTTGTTCGGACCAAGTTAAAAAATGCTCAAACCGGTAGCGTTGTTGAACGAACCTTCCGCGCCGGGGAAACTGTACCGCAAGCCGTACTAGAAAAAAGTACGATGCAGCATACCTATAAAGACGGAGATGACTACGTCTTTATGGATATGGAAACCTACGAAGAGGGTCGCCTGAATGCTGCCCAAATTGGCGATCGCGTCAAGTACCTCAAAGATGGTATGGAAGTGAGCATCGTGCGGTGGGGTGAAAAAATCATGGAGGTGGAGTTACCCAACTCGGTGGTTTTGGAAGTCACCCAGACCGACCCTGGTGTCAAAGGCGATACCGCAACGGGCGGCACGAAGCCTGCCATTGTTGAGACAGGGGCTCAGGTGATGGTGCCTCTATTTATTACTATTGGAGAGCGCATCAAGGTAGATACTCGTACCGACGCTTACTTGGGGCGTGAACAGTAAGTAGGAACGGCCAGATCGCCGACATCACCTTTTAGAAAATCGCCCGTTTGAATTTGGACTATAACAACTGTGGAACTAGAATTTAACGAACTCCGTGAACTGCTGTCCGTAATTAACCAGACAGACATCGCAGAGTTCACCCTCAAAAGTGGTGAGTTTGAGCTAGTGGTTCGTAAGGGGATGCCGCTAGGGGAGCTAGCGCCTCCGGCCAATCGGGCTGCTATCCAGGAGGTGGCTCCGCCGGTGGCGGTGGCTCCTACGCTGCCGAGCAGCGTTGCTGCGCCTGCGCCTGCGCCTGCGCCATCCCGCTCCAACGAAAAATTTCTAGAGGTGATTTCGCCGATGGTGGGCACGTTTTACCGATCGCCTGCTCCCGATGAACCTCCCTTTGTGGATGTGGGCGATCGGATTCGTCCGGGGCAAACCGTCTGCATTATTGAAGCCATGAAGCTGATGAACGATTTGGAATCGGAAGTGGCAGGCGAGATTGTCGAGATCTTGGCGAAAAACGGCGAACCTGTGGAATATGGTCAGGTCTTGATGCGGGTGATTCCGGGCTAGTCCAACTCAGTTCTGGCGCGGAAGCGAGCTTTCGTCACCCAACTGGATCAGCTACCATTCCGGAGCGCAGGGAATGGTAGATTGATCGCAATAGGAGGATGAAATCATGAAAGCACAGGTTTTTAGAGGGGTGAACCAGCTGAGTTACGAAGAGGTGCCCGTCCCCGAAATTGCGGCTGATGAAGTGCTGGTGCAGGTACAGGTTGTGGGCTTGTGCCAATCAGATATTAAAAAAATTCGCTATCCGCTGTATGAGCCCCCCCGAATTTTTGGGCATGAGACGGCCGGGACGATCGCTGCAGTTGGGTCTGAGGTGCAGAAATGGCAGGTGGGTCAGCGGGTGGTGGTCATGCATCATATTCCCTGTATGCACTGCAACTACTGCCTGCATGAAAACTTTTCCATGTGCGATGTTTACAAAAATATTACGACAACGGCTGGCTTCTCCCCCAGTGGCGGTGGATTTGCCGACTATGTGAAAGTGCCAGGGCATATTGTCCGCAATGGCGGCTTGATCCCCATCCCCGATGACATCACCTTTGAGCAAGCCAGCTTTGTGGAGCCGACCAACTGCTGCCTCAAGGCCGTCAAAAAAGCCCAAATTCAGCCTGGACAAACGGTGCTAATCACCGGGGCCGGCCCGATCGGGCTGATGTTCATCATGCTGGTGAAATACTTTGGTGCCAGGGCGATCGCCACAGATCTGATCCCCAGCCGGATTGAGAAAGCCCTCAGCGTGGGAGCCGATGCTGCCTTTGATGCTCGCGATCCGGACTTGCCTGCCAAAATCCAGGCGCTGACTCAAGGCATGGGAGTTGATACCAGCCTGATTGCCGTTCCCAGCGAAAAAGCGTTCTTCCAGGCGCTCGACTGTACCCGCAAAGGCGGCAAAATCCTGTTCTTTGCCGAATTTCCGGATGAGATTGAAATCCCCATTAACCCCAATATTCTCTACCGTCGCGAGATCGACTTAATTGGCAGCTATAGCTCCTCCTATAAGGTGCAAGCTCTCTCTGCTGATATCGTCTTCAACAAGCGCATTGACGTAGATGCTTTGATTAGCGATCGCTATGCCCTCAAAGACTTAGCTGCCGCCGTTGAACAAGCCGTTGCCCCGACGCCAGAGACGCTAAAGATTTTGATTTATCCCTGATGGAGTAGCGGCTCCTCTTGGTTTTTGAGAGATGTCCTGGGCATCTCTCAAAAACTGCTACCTAACAATATTTCGAGACATCCTCATGACACTCATCGGCTAGATAGCTCAAAGAGCGAAACCGCAGACCCACGAGTTGCTCATAGAGCGGGTTAATTTTGCACATGGCCGGAATATGCACCAGCTTATGTCCAAATAGCACAACGTCCCGCTCAAACGGGCACTGTGGCGGGATCATCTGGCAAAGGAAGCGAGCAACGCGCGGATCGGTAATTTCTAAATGATCTAGCCAATCTTGCATGGGTTTGAGCAACTCCCCAGGGGATTCTGGCTTTTCCAGCCCGGACAGGGTTAGGTCAGGCCGCTGATCGGCTGGCTGATTGGCTGGCTGATAGTGAAGCGTTGAGCGTAGGGATTCAAGGATGTGGGGATCAAGTCCTAGAACGGTACAAAACTCATGCAAAACTGCATCTTCGGAGGGGGAATATAGCCCATCGGCGATCGCCACCATGACTGCCGTGCGCATAAAGTTTTCGGCGATCGCGGTGTTTTTGCCGAAGACTGCGGCGAGTTGAGCAGAATCAATCGTGTCAGCCGTTCCCAGGTTAGTTGTGGCGGCCAGTTCCTGAGTTAAGCCGGTAATAATTGCTTGTTCTTCTGGGTCAAAGTGCCCATCTGCCCACGCTACCGTCAGCAAACCCCGCAACCAAACTGCTATCTGCGCGTCACTATAGGGGGTGTGAACATTGCTTATTTTATTTGCCATATTGAGTAATAGTTTTAGTAAAGCAAATTTTCCTCCAGTTTACTTCTAGTCTTCCAGGATCCCACTCAACTCAAACTCGCAGTAAACTACCTAAGGATCGTGGATTCAATCAAATCTAGGATTGAGGTATAGGGGTGCTGCCTGGTTGGGGGCATTCGCAAAGCGTTGCCCTAGCAAAGCCCCCAAACCCCTATTTGATTAAATTCACGATTTTAAGAAAGCAACACAGCGCAGAGGATTTTTATTGTGACCTTAGCGGAATTTGGACTGCTGTTTCTGTCGCTTTTGGCAAGCGTTGGCGGCCAGTTTTTGCTCAAAGCAGGGGCGGTAAAACTAGGTAAGGTCAGCACGGGCAATGTCATGGGTCACATTATAGGCATGGCGACTACGCCAGAAGTCGTCGCCGGACTAGCACTCTATGGCATGGGGGCGATCGCTTACATTCTCCTGCTGACGCGGGTTAATTTGAGCGTGGCCAGCCCGGCGATCGCCCTCAGCTATGTTTTCGCGGTTTTAATTGGCTTCTTTGTGTTCAAAGAAGTGATTCCCGTTGAGCGAGTAGTCGGGTTAGGATTTATTGTCTGTGGCGTGATCCTGGTCGTTTGGCAGAAACACTAAAATCCTCAACCTGCTGCATCGGCGGTCAGCCATCCAGTCAGTCGGTGCTAATCATCTCATTCTCAGGATTGACCAGGCGGTAGAGCTTCTGCTTGATCTGAGCATCAAACACTTCCCATTTCATGCGGGTATATTCAGCATTTTCGTTAAAACCTGAGAGGAAACCCATGGGAATCTCAAACCCTCCTGCCATGGATCGGCCACCGCCAAAATAACGGCCGTAGGCATCTTGCCCAAAGGCTTCTTTAATAAACTCATCCGGATCCAGCGTGATCTTGTTCGTTCGCAGCGAACCGATCACCACCTCTAGCTCTTCATCTTCGTCATGGACGATGCCATAGACTACAGCCGTGTGGACGTTTTCCTCAGTCACCAAAAAATCTGCCGCTTGAGGAATCGCGTCCCGATCGTCGTAGCGCAAATAGCCCACGCCAGCAATGGAGAAGTTGTTTTGCAAAACCCGGTTGCGCAGCGATCGCTCAATCACATTCATCACCCGCTTAGAGCGCGAGGCTTGCAGCACCGAATTTAAAAGCTGGGCGTCATAAAAGCGGCTCAGGTATCCGGCCGCAATAAAGTCTTCTTCTTGTGCCTGCATCAGCCGGTTGGTATCCGAGCGAATGCCATGAATCAGGGCAGTGGCACACTTCACATGTTCGCCATTGCCGCTATCTAACTTCAGTAGTCCTGCCTGCAGATACTGAGAGAAGATGGTGGCGGTAGCTCGAGCCTGCGGTCGCAGATCAATAAATTCAGCTTTTAGATCGCCTTGCGCCATGTGGTGGTCAATAATAGCTACGAGCGGCAAATTAGCCTGCTGCACCTGAGCAAGCAGCTGCGTTGTTGTGCCTTGTCCGTCTACAAACACACAGCCTTGGTAAGCAGAAAAGTTCTTTTCTTTGGCTGCTTGGGACGTGCAGCGCTGAGCCGGTAAATTGGTCAGCTTAACCAGCGCAATATTCTCTTGATGGCTCAGCGTACCGGCATAATAGATATCGCAGGTAATATCAAATTGCTGCGCAATTAGCTTGTAGGCCCAAGCACAAGAAAGCGCATCTGGATCGGGAAAGTCTTGGAGCAGCACAAGCTGGCGATCGCCCCGGTGTTTCTCCAACACCTGCCGCAGGGCTTCCGCTTTTTGATCGGCCAATCGTCCATTTTGAGGCGCTGCATGAACTTCTGCTCTGGGAGTTGCGATCGGCATATCTTTCGCCCTCTCTATCCATCCCGTACTTACCCGAGCTTTGGCGGAGTCAGTGACGACGCTCACACCAGACTCTAAAGCGGAGGACTCCGACATTAAAACCGAACTATTCCTGCCCTGTAGCGAATCTGATTCCATATAACTTGATTCTAAAAGAATGGACGAGTTGCCCATCCGTACTTTTGCGACAACTGAGACTGAGTATCAGCCTCGAAAAACACAGACTATACTGATCTTGGCAAAAAAGCTGTAACTCCTGCACCCACAAAGGAAAGATATCAGTAGAAATTGCCGATCGCGGGAGGTATTAAGTGCCTGACTTGATCACTCTAACCAACTGTCCAACCGAAAACCCCCAACTAAAGGGATAGTTAGGGGTTTAAATACCGATGACGTACTTCTGCCATTCTTTATGCACTCCGCTCTTGACATGTTTTGTCACTTCAAAGTAGAGACCGCTATGGGGTTTGTGAGGAGTGATTCGTAAGGTCATACTGGCTTCTTTCGGGGTGCGGCTGCCCTTCTTGACATTGCAACGAACGCAGGCTGTGACAATATTCTCCCAGGAATCTCCACCCCCCCGCGATCGCGGCACCACATGATCGAGCGTTAGGTCATCCCCTGTATAACCACAGTATTGACAAGAGTTTCCGTCTCGATGCAAAATGTTCCGGCGGGTGAGCGGAATATCTTTATAAGGCACTCGGACATAGTGGCGCAGCCGGATCACCGATGGCAGAGGCATATTGGCATACACAACTCG
>DATNOY010001080.1:0-6127 GCA_036703495.1 Coleofasciculaceae cyanobacterium | reverse complement strand
TGGGAATTTGGGTATTCCAGCGCTTCCTCAAAAGCGTGCCCATGCGGGTGATGTTTGGCTGGAGTACAGTAGTTTCTGCTGTTCTAGGGATGACAACGCTGCTGCTCGTGACCCATGCCAATCGATCGCTTGGCATTGATGATCATTGGTTCAGCCTGGGCGACAGCCTGGTGCTGACGGTGATGGGACAGATTGCTTTTATGCCGGTGCTGATTCTGGCGGCACGACTCTGCCCTGCGGGTGTTGAGGCGACCTTGTTTGCCTTGCTAATGTCAGTCTATAACCTGGCAGGTTTCCTGTCCTATGAACTCGGCGCTGGGCTGATGCACTGGCTGGGGATTAATGAGTCCAACTTTGAACAGCTCTGGCTTTTAGTGGTCATCACTAATCTCAGCACGCTGCTACCGCTACCGCTGCTAGGCTGGTTGCCTGATGCGCAAAATCAAGCTGCTGTCGGCAGTGGAACTGCGCCATCTCTGACCGCTGCGGTGCCGCTAGAAACGCCGCTGGCAGCTGTAGAGCCGGAGTTGGTGGTAGAGATTCGGCAATAGGCAGCCCATTGGCACGCTGAATGCTGGCTGCTCAGGTTGAGCAACTGATCGCAATTTGAACGAATACAAAGCGCTATTTATTACAGGGTAATTATGCAGAGCCAGCTTGAGCAAACTGCTCCAGGGAATGGGGCTTCGGTTTCCTATGACCTTCAGGAGTGGCAAAAAGGATATCGATCGCTTCCGCAAGAATACGACTATTGGATCGATGAAATCGAAGGACAAGTTCCTCCCGAACTGGACGGCACCCTGTTCCGCAACGGCCCGGGTTTGCTGGATATCAATGGGCAGCGGGTACATCACCCGTTTGATGGGGATGGCATGGTTTGTGCTTTTACCTTTTCTGAAGGGCGCGTCCATTTTCGCAATCGATTTGTGCGAACGCAGCCGTTTGTGGAAGAGCAAAAAGCAGGAAAGATTCTCTACCGAGGGGTATTTGGCACTCAAAAGCCAGGCGGTTGGCTGGCTAATGCCTTAGACCTGCGGCTGAAGAATATTGCTAATACTAATATTCTTTATTGGGGCAACAAATTGCTGGCGCTTTGGGAAGCGGCAGAACCCCATCGGCTGGATCCTGCGACTTTAGAGACAATTGGGCTAGACTATCTCGATGACACATTGCAGCCTGGCTCGGCATTTGCTGCCCACCCCCGTATTGATCCAGCTTGTGAATTTGATCAAGGGGAACCGCATCTCGTCAACTTTGCCATTAAGCCGGGGCTATCAACCAATATTACGCTGTACGAGTTCAACTCCTCTGGCAAGCTGGTACAAAAGCAGATCCATGCTGTTCCAGGGTTTGCCTTCATGCATGATTTTGCCATTACGCCGAATTATTGCATCTTCTTTCAAGCGCCGATGAGCTTTAACCCCATTCCTTTTCTGCTAGGAATGCGGGGCGCAGGTCAGTGTCTCAAGGTGCAGCCGAATCAGCCCACTCAGGTGATTATTATTCCCAGACATGGCTCCGAGCCAGTGCGGAGTATTCCTGTAGAAGCGGGCTTTGTGTTCCACCACGCTAATGCCTTTGAGCAGGATGGGTTGCTGTATGTGGACTCGATTTGCTATGCCGATTTCCCCATGATTGATCCGCAGCAAGACTATCGGGACGTCCGATTTTCAGTTTTAGCGCCGGGTCAACTCTGGCGTTTCCAGTTTGACCTGAATACTCAAACCGTTGAGCGCAAGCTGATGGAAAGCCGCTGTTGCGAATTTCCGGTTGTGCATCCCGATCATGTTGGTCGCCCTTACCGCTATGCCTATATGGGGGCAGCCCACTCAGCCGACGGCAACGCACCCCTGCAGGCGCTGCTGAAACTGGACACCGTTTCAGGCGATCGCCAGCTTTGGAGTGCTGCGCCCCATGGGTTTACGGGTGAACCTATCTTTGTGCCCCGTCCTCAGCCTGAAAATCAGCCTTCTGAAGATGATGGCTGGCTGCTGACGCTAACGTTTAACGGTCAGTTGGAGCGATCGCAGCTGGTCATTCATGACGCTCGTGATATCCGAGTTCCTCTGGCAAAACTGACGTTGAAGCACCATGTTCCCTATGGGTTGCACGGTAGCTTTGTGCCTCAGCGATTTTTGCCCTAGACAAGCAGGGAATGGGGGATTTTTGCTCTCCTCCACTCCCTGGCGCTAAGGGATCTGCGGGAAAATCGTATACCCATGTAGGGGCGCAAGGCCTTGCGCCCCTACCGCTAATGTGGTTGCCAGTGGGGATGTTATTAAATTGCAAATCCTTAAGGGATCGGCAGTCCGGGCGTAACAAATTGCAGTAGCAATCCGGCGATCGATCCCAAAAAGCTTAGGAAATTGCTGCCGCCACCGCTGTTTTCTCGCCGCTTCTGTTTTTCGTCGGCTTCTTGCATGGCCTGCAGCCCTTGGGAAAACTGCATAGAAACTTGCTGACCCTGCCCGTTGCCCTGCGATGTGTAAATTTGCTCAGCGGTTTTGGCATCTTCCATCGCCCCTGAGCGATCGCCCATGCGGAAGCGGGCGATGCCCCGGGCTAATATGGCATGGGCAAAGTTTGGCTGCTGGTTCAAGGCTTGGTTATAGTAATCAATTGCTCCTTGAAAATTGCCCCGCTCGGCTTCGGCAAGTCCCCAAGCATAGAGATGATCGGGTGTGGCAATGGCTGTCGGTAAGCCCACGGCTCCGAGTAGATTCGCGCCTTCAATGTTTGTTCCTTCCCAGGTTGCGCCGGTCAAGTTTGCGTCCCGCAGATCGGCACCCCGCAAATCTGCGCCCGACAAATCGGCATTGCTTAAGTTAGCGCTAAACAAAACAGTCCCCGACAGATTGGCTCCGCGTAAATTTGCGCCACTCAAATTAATCCGGCTGAGGTTCGCTTGGCTGAGGTTTGCTCCATTTAGATCTGCACCTGAGAGGTTGGCATAAACTAATCCTGCTCCGCTCAAATCACAACGCTGGCAGCGTTTGGTGCTCATTAGCTGCTGAGTTTGCTGGAGGTTTTCGGCCTGGGCAGGTGCGGACAGACAAAGCGTTAAAAGCAGAACGGGAAAGATAGAGAGTTTCATAGGCACGATCGAGAAGTCTGACTAGGGAATGGCAGGCATGGGGCAGATCTGTACGATGATTTTAGTAGAAGGATTTCAGCCTAGCTCAACATCGCAATGATCAGCGGTAACAGCAGTATCGGCAGGTAATCACCGCCTAGACAAACAGACGAACCCTACATATAGCGCTGTGAAATTTAATTATGGCTCTAATCTACTAGAGGCGCTCTACTTCTGAAGCAGCAACTGAGGAAACATTTTGCGGCTTCGCCCCTCAAAGAACGATTCAGACTGACCCAACCCCTTTCCCTCTCCATCCTTTCATGGCTGCACTCTTCGATCGAAAAGGTTCACGCTTCTTCATCGCCCTAATCCCACCTCTTGAGATTCAAGCCTATGCAAATCTTGTAATTCAGGAATTGAGCGATCGCTATAAAACTAGCACTTCTAACGCCCCCCCGCATGTTACTCTCCAGGCCCCATTTCTCTGGCACCTGGATGCAATGCCGCAGCTAGAAGCCTGTATTAGCCAGTTTGCTCAAAGTCAGCCTGCTGTGCCTGTTACCCTATCTGGGTTTGGCGCATTTCCTCCTCGGGTCTTGTACATTAATGTGTTGAAAACTCCAGAGCTTTTGTCCTTGCAGACTGGCTTAATGGGGCACTTAGAGGAAACTCTGGGCATTTTGGATCCGGTGGCCAAACGTCGTCCGTTTTCGCCGCACCTGACAGTCGCCTCTCGCAATCTGGCTGCTACCTTTCAGGTCGCTTGGTCTGATCTGCAATCACGATCGGTGGACTTTGAGTTTGTCGGCGATCGCCTTACCCTGCTCCTCCATGACGGACAATGCTGGCAAATCCAATCGCAGTTTCCTTGCGGTCAATCATTGTCTTGAGACCAAAATTGTATTGAGACCAAAATTGCCTTGAGACCAGTTGCCCTGCACAAGCTAGTCTGCCTGATTGACAACGAATCAAATTTTGTAACAGAACCCAGGGTTGAAATTGACAAATCGACTTTAAACAGTAACGATAAATACAGAAATAAGATCAATTCTTCCCATCAAGGCAAAACAAGCATCATCATGCCTCGTTCGGGAGGTTCAGGGCAGATGCCGTTTCAAGCTTCCTGGCTCTCCCCAATCCCTAAGGTTGAAAATCTTGTCTCAAGTTAGCTGGTTGACGCACCCCTACGGGGGTGCTTTTTTGATGAAATTTGCGGAGATTTGGGCTGGAACAATTTTTTGAGGGTGTTCGTCTTACGACATAAGTGCATTGCTCAAGAGTATCGTTCCAGAGTATTGCTGAAAAAATTTTGTAGAAATCGGCAAGATATTGAGCTGAAGTTGTATCTATCGACACAATCAAAGACCGCTCACAATTCCCGCATCTTGTATCTTTTATTGCCTGTTTTTTCTACGTATATCAACTTGGACTTCAAAGTCTAGTGACCTGAGGCAGCAGTGCATCTACTAGCGGACTTGTTAGACAGCGCTTCAAAAGATTTTGCTGTTTTGTTATCGAAATTAGCGGCACACCAGAGAACCTAGCTTGAGGGTAAGTAGTGCCTATCTCTCTTCAGGTTGAGCCTGAGGTTTGAGGCTCTGGGATAGGCTCTAAAAGCTAGCTTCATGCAATCTTCACAAAAACGAAGAATCTGTGTTGGAATAAAAAGTTTCTGCAAACGTGCAGTTGGAGTTTCATTCCCAGCTTTCAAATCCGTTTATATTGCCAGTAGAAACACTGAAGCTTTATATTTGTTAAGCAGACCCCCTTGAGTGTTTAGACGGCTATCATTTCTAGGGCCTTATCCAATGAACAGTCACTCAATACCATCAGAAGTAGCAGTTATTCCAGTTCCCTCCTGCCTACAGGTTGAAGCTCCCCATCCTTCCACGCTTTGCGGGGTTAAGCGGGCCCTAGATATTCTGGGTGCTCTATTTGGGTTGTTTTTTCTAGCCCTGCTGTTTGTCCCTATTGCGATCGCCATCAAACTCGATAGTCCCGGTCCGGTTTTGTACCATCAAGTCCGCTATGGATTGCAGGGTCGTCCGATCACGATCCGCAAGTTCCGCTCGATGGTGAGCAATGCTGATGAGTTAAAGGCAGAGATTCCCAACGAAGCTCAGGGGATGATTTTTAAGAACAAGCACGATCCTAGAGTTACTCGGATTGGCCAGTTTCTGCGCAAGACTAGCCTGGATGAGTTTCCTCAATTTTGGAATGTGTTAATCGGGGAAATGAGCCTGGTGGGCACTCGTCCTCCCACGCATGATGAAGTCGTACGGTACAGTTCGCGCCACTGGCAGCGGCTGAATGTGAAGCCTGGCTTGACGGGCGAGTGGCAAGTGAGTGGACGCTCTGCCATCAAAGATTTTGAAGAGATTGTCAATCTCGATCTTCGCTATCAGTTGCGCTGGACCCCCTTGTATGATTTGACCATTATCTGGAAAACGGTAGCGGTGCTTTTGACCAAGCGAGCCGGTGCCTACTAGTTCCCTTCGCCGTCCTGGTTAATGCTTAGGTGTTGATGCTTAGGTGTTGATGCTTGAGTAATGTTCTGGATTTCTTGTTAATTTTTTGAAAGATGCACGAAGCGTAACTTTCAAAAAATTAACAAGAAATGTGAAATGCGATCGATTTCGCAACCTCTATCTTGCATTTTGAATGATCTGGGTGAGAAACTCTCACCCTTTTTTGCTGTTTAGCCGCTGGGAAAAGTCACTAAGGTAGCGATCGCAGCGACTTTCCTAAAATTTCTTAAATTAATTTTCTTTTAAATGATTGTTTTTAGCAGAGTTTGATTACAGTTAAACAGGGATAGTCCAATACACTATATGTGCAGCTTCACTAGGCAGGTCTTGTTATGGGTGGTGTGAAGGAGGGTGGCAATGTTTGAACTGATCACTCAAATTCTGATTCTGGTTGGGATTTACTTTCTGGTTCGATTCGTCCTATTGACCTGGATCGATCGGAGATACCTGACTTGGTTGGGGGGGGTCGTGCTAGTCCTACTGATGGTGCTAGCGTTTCTAGATCCCACGAATAAAACAGTGG
>DATNOY010001079.1:0-7644 GCA_036703495.1 Coleofasciculaceae cyanobacterium | reverse complement strand
CCATCGTCAATCACAATCACTTCACATTGGCAATCGCTTTGGCTCAGCACACTCTCGATCGCTTCTGCCAGATAGCGATCGCAGTTGTAGGTGGGAATCACAACACTGACAAGCGGTAGTGCCATGGGATCTTGCCTGAACCTATTGAATACTTTGATTAAATACTTTGAAGGAATGCCGATAGACGACACTCCTCCAAAAGTATCACTCTACTGAGAGCATCATCTTCAAACTCATCTTCAAACTCCAACTTTTACAGCCTCGCCTTGGCGCTCTTCGCCTTTCCAGCCCGGTAAATTCATAAAACTGCTGGATACACCCGGTGCAGCTGCCTGAAGATACTCTAGAAAAGTCTCGGCAACCACCGAAAGATGTTTGCCCGCTAGATAAACTGCATACCACTGCCGCTGGATCGGAAAATCCTCAACGTCCAAAATGGTGAGTTCGCTGGTAGAGCCGTCCATCATTAGCGTATGGCGCGATAAAACCGAAAGCCCTAATCCTCCAGCGATCGCCTGCTTAATCGCTTCGTTGCTGCCTAGCTCTAGCCGCACTCTCACCGATAGCTGATGCTCATCTAGCAGCTTTTGAAAGGCTCCGCGCGTTCCTGAGCCAGGTTCCCGCATAATAAACATCTCTTCAGCAATGCGCTTCAAAGGAATTTGTTTTTCTTGAACCAATGGATGACTGCGGGGTGCCACCACCACCAGCGAGTTGTCTAGAAATGCGTGTGCTTTGATGTCAATATGGTCTGGCAGCTGGCTCATCACGTATAGATCATCCTGGTTATTAGCCAGTCGTTCAATTACTTTCTCGTGATTTGTCACTGTTAACGACACATCAATGCCAGGATATTGCTGACAAAATGGACCCAGCAGGCGCGGCATAAAGTATTTAGTGGTTGTAATCACAGCTAGCCGCAGTTTGCCCTGCTTCATGCCTTTTAAGTTAGCTACTGTCATTTCCAGTTGCTCTAGCCGTTGAAAAATCTCTTGGCAAGTCGCAAACAGCTCATTTCCAGCATCCGTTAAGTACAGTCGTTTACCCACCTGCTCAAATAAGGGTAATCCGAGTGCCTTGGTCAACTGCTTCACCTGCATTGAAACAGTAGGCTGTGTTAAAAATAGTTCCTCGGCAGCTCTTGTAAAACTGCCGTGACGGGCTGTTGCCTCAAACACTTTTAGCTGGTGAAGGGTGGCATGAATCACCGAGGATCTCCTAGGGGCGCTTCCCCTAAATAGAAGTTGTATAGGTTTAACTCTATCATGGATATCACAACTAATGATTTTAATCTATGTATTTTATGGATATAGTATTCATATCGAATTAATAAAATTCCCTTCCAGTAGCGTTGTATAGACCCAAATTTATGTTGATTCAGGTGAGTCAGCGAGCGTCATTTAGCTGAAGCTTCGTTTAGCTTCGCCGTTCACCTCAACATATGCAGGCTATACAGCGCTTTTTCATCCTTATATAAGAAGAAAAGGGTGCTTTCTCTGTTCAGTCAAGTGTTGATGAGCTGCATGCATGACTTAAACTAGAATGTTTTTTGAGAGGTTCGCGCAGGGCTTTCAAAAAATATTCTGCACTGCGCGCAATTGAGAGTAGCTGTAAATAAAATTTTGTGCGGTCTTCGTAGCTTTCTTTAATTCAGTATTACTACTGAGGAAAAGGGGACTCTATCGCAATTAGCTTCTCTAATAGTATGGACAGCATCATTTCTGATGCAGAGCCTTGGTTGATCCACAATAGAGACATCATTAGAGACATCACTTAGCCAAAATCACCTCTCAGGACATGCTGCAGGTGCAATTTTGTTTAATTTTGTCGGCTACCCCAAACGTTATTGGCTAGCGTTGCTTTTCTAGCGTTGAGGCATGCTCCAGAGAGGCGATTCAGTCGCTTCTGGATTATGCCTCCAAGAATTTACTGCAGGCTGTTTTAACCATGAAGACCATCTTAATCATTGAGGATGAACCAGCAATTCGAGAGTCAATTTGCGATTTGCTGGAAATTGAAGGGTTTAAGGTCGTTGAAACAGAGCTTGGGTATCAGGGTATACGAATTGCTGAAGAATGCTTACCAGACTTAATACTTTGTGACGTCAATTTGTCAGACACAGATGGATATCACATCTTGACAGCCTTACAGAGTAATCCGGCAACTAAAGCGATCCCCTTTATTTTTCTAACGGCTAAAGGGACAAAAGCGGATCTACGGCACGGCATGAATTTGGGAGCGGATGATTATCTGGTAAAGCCTTGCACAGCTGAAGAATTGCTAAGAGCCATCGCCACGCGGCTCGATCGCCAGGAAGTCCGCCGCATTCAATCTCAGCAGCAGCTTGATGTGTTGCGCAACAACATTGCCCAATTTTTGCCTCATGAGCTGCATACTCCACTCAACAGCATTTTGCTATTTTCAGAGATTTTGGTGGATGAATATGCGTCCATTACTCGGGATGACATGTTAGAGATTGCTCAAGGCATCCACAGTTCTGCTAACCGCCTCTATCGGCTGATCCAAAATTTTCTTTGCTATGCCCAGCTTGAAATTGCGACCCATGATCCAGAGCGTCGAGCTGCCTTGTGTAGGGGTGAAACCAAGTTTGGTGATCTCCAAATTAGTGAAATTGCGACCCGCTTAGCTAAACAATCCGATCGCGAAGCTGATTTATCGCTCGATTTGCCAGCCGCCAGCTTATCCATAGGAGATAACCAACTGCAAAAAATTATGGAAGAGCTAATTGACAATGCCTTCAAGTTCTCTCAGCCTGGTAGTCCGGTCGAGATCAGCGGCACCACAACAGAACAGACCCTCACAGTTTCCATTGCCGATCGCGGACGCGGCATGACTGCAGAGCAAATTGCGAATCTGGGAGCCTATATGCAATTTGATCGGCGCTTCTATGAACAGCAAGGGGCTGGGTTAGGCTTGATTATTGCGAAACGAATGCTAGAACTGCATGGTGGGCAGCTGCTAATTGATAGTATCCCAGGACACCAAACCACTCTACAGGCAACAATTCCATTAGCCTAGTGCGCTTCCGAGCTGATTTCTAGAGTCTGCATCTCAAATATTTAATCAAAACATGAGTTTTCGCTTAGGTTGTGCAATCTGGGCCTATAAAGAGTGGGTTGGGCCGTTGTTCCCTACCGGCAGTCGTGCGGCTGATTTCTTACGCCTTTACAGTCGCCGCTTCACTGCGGTTGAAGGTAACACCACCTTCTACGCCATTCCCGATCGCGCTACCGTGCAACGATGGGCAACAGAGACCCCGTCAGGATTTAAGTTTTGTCTTAAGCTGCCGCGAGATGTGACTCATCAGGGGTTGCTCAGTCCTCGCCTGCCGCAAGCGATCGCTTTCTTAGAGCAGATGCAGCCCTTGGGCGATCGCTTAGGGCCCTTATTTGCTCAACTGCCGCCCAGCTATAGCCCAGAGCAGCTAGCGGATCTCGTTGCTTTTCTTAAAGCCTTTCCCCGAACGCAAGCCCTAGCGCTAGAAGTTCGCCATGCTGACTGGTTTCGTGAACCTCATGCCAGTAAACTCCATGCCGTTTTGTCAGAATTAGGCGTGGGGCGCGTCCTGCTGGATACTCGCCCAATTTATGAATGCCCCGACAATCCTCAGCTATCTTCCGAGCGCAAGAAGCCGCAGCTGCCCTTACAGCCCGTGATTACGGCAAACTTCAGCCTGATCCGGTACATCAGCCATCCTGACCTCAGCCTGAATCAGCGTTACCTCTTGCAATGGGCCGAACAAATCCACCCTTGGCTGCAACAGGGAATCCACATCTACTTTTTCGTCCATTGCCCAGTTGAAGTCCATTCACCAACGAACGCTCGACATTTTCAACAGCTGCTAGAGCAGAGAGACAGCTTAGTTCCGCCGCTTCCTTGGAATCTCTTAGATTCCCCGCCAACTCAATTAAGCCTGTTTTGAGTTCGCTAGAGTTTGGACTAATTCGCTCGATCACGCCGCGAAGCGCTGAGAGCGTTTCGCGGCAAATCCATTTTCCTGTGTCAAAAAATTTGACGCGATTTAGTCCAAATTTAAGGTCAGGGTAAAACCAGGGGAAGCCTAATGTTGTCCCAATACTCAACACATACACCCAACACACAAGTCAGACCCTTAACCTTCCAAGGGATCTGAGACTGAGGCTCTGCTACCCCAGAGCAATCGCACCCCCATCACCGCAAATCCAACGGCAGCGATCGTCTTGACCCACCGGGTTGGCAGCAGGTGAGACACCCCTCCACCCAGCATTACCCCTAAAAAACTAGCCAGCAACAGTGCTGCCGCAGTGCCCAAAAAGACGGCTTTTAACGACTTAGAACTACCGCTAAGGGCGATCGCGGCCAGCTGGCTTTTATCCCCCAATTCTGATAAGAAAACTGTGATGAAGCTTAGCCCCAATAAATGCCAATCCATACCCATCCTTGATTTACGCCTGCACGATATCCCATACCAGCAATACTGAGATGATCAGCAGCATCACGCCGGCCGCTTTTTCCAGAGCTTGAGGAGAAAACCGCTGAGCCAGCCAGGAACCCACCATGACCCCTAGCAAACTAGTCAGCACAAGCGCAGACCCCGCGCCGATAAAAACAGTCCAGGGCGACTGTGACTCAGCACTGATCAGCAGCGTAGTCATCTGAGTTTTGTCGCCCAGTTCCGCCAGAAAGATGGTCAGGAAGGTAGAAAGAAAGACCTTGATCTCAGCCCGCCATCGTCCTCTGAAGGATTGAACTGATGGCGAAGTCAACTCCAAAACAGGAGTGGTGGTTGAACCCCCCTCGGCGGTGTCAGTTTCTGGCATCAGTTCAAAAGTGGAGGTCATAGTACCTGTAGAGATAAGTTGCACAATCCACAAAGTTCAAACAAAAAAGTTCAAACAGAAAGTGAAATTTTTCTCACTTTTCATATTCCTTTCATTTTATGTCGAACTGGCAGAAGAATGGCAATATCCACGAAGCTTTAAACCCGTTTTTCATCGCCCCGTTTTTGAAGGCACTGGCTAGCACCTACCGGAAAAATGTAGCGCCTCGCCCTCAACTCAAATCAGTGTTTTGAAAGCCGCGCTCCGCAGGGTTTTCAAAAAAATCTGGATCTGACTCATAAAAATCGCTTTAGGGTTTATGAAGGTGTTTGCGCAGCTTAGATGCCCACCTGCCGGTCGAAGCGCAGCAGTTCTAAGCTGCGGTCACCATACACACCTTCAATTTGCTGGTAGCAGCAGTCGATGGCAAAATCGTTGAGATCTTCTGGTTCTATGCCGTATAAATCGTGAAATACATCAGGTTCAACCCGGCAAAAGCGAGGGCGATCGGCATAAATTTTACATTCTCGGGTTGCATGGTCGAAGTTAATACACCAACCCCCTTCTCCAACCAAACTGAGATAAAGCTCCAATTCCTCAGCGGTTAAGTACTGCTCCAACTCCGGACGATCAGCCGGATTTAGATTGCAGCAGGCTCCGCATTGTTTCACGCACTGCCATGTTGCCATATGTTCCACCTCTCCATCCCATCTGCACTACTGGCTGACTGGCGGATCTTTCCCCCCTAGCAATCCTAAATCATTCTTAAACTTATCAGGGCTGTAAAAGGGGGCATCCGGATGAATCTGTTACAGCCGCCATGCCCTTACCCAGGCAATGCATTAAACTTTTGTAACAAATTACTGCGAGTTTGATGAACTTCATGAGGAAGGCAGAGCCGTTAACGCTTAAAATATGATTCAGATATTCCAGTTCGGATAATTTAAGCGCTCAGGCTTTTGGATTCATTTTGGGAGGAGTCATTCCATGGATTTTCTAACGGGTCTTTTTGATGGACTAGGCGGTATCAATTTGGAAGCGATCGCTCAACTAACCATGTTGGCGCTGATCGTGATTGCTGGTCCAGCAGTAATTTTCGTGTTGGCACTGCGAGGTGGTGACCTGTAGGTTGATTATTTTGCGGGTAGAGGAGCAGCAGGGTGACAGTCATAGATTGCTGTCTGCTGCTCTTTATTATATTTAAATTTATTTCTTAAGTTTTTTATTTTTTTATTAGTCTTTAAATTGAAAGTTAGCGTCAAAGCGCACCGTAAATAGTTCGATTTAGTATCCGAGAAAACAACAAGAGATGTTTTTGAGTTGATGATGTTAAGATTTCGGTGACTGTAGCGTCGAGGAACTGTCGTGATCCGCTCTGCCACTCTGGCTCTTCAGCCTTCTATTTCCCCTGTTGCTGACAACAGCCGCCTTCGGCTATTTTCCGGTTCTGCTAATACTGCCCTTTCTCAAGAGGTGGCTCGCTATCTCGGCATGGACTTAGGTCCAATGGTTCGTAAGCGGTTTGCGGACGGAGAAATTTATATTCAGATTCAGGAATCCATTCGAGGCTGTGATGTTTATTTAATGCAGCCGACTTGCTCTCCGGTCAATGACCACCTGATGGAGCTGCTGATTATGGTTGATGCCTGTCGGCGGGCATCGGCACGTCAAATTACGGCTGTAATGCCCTATTACGGATATGCCAGAGCGGATCGCAAAACCGCTGGCCGAGAATCAATCACCGCTAAGCTAGTGGCTAATCTCATCACCCAAGCCGGAGCCAATCGGGTTCTGGCTATGGATCTACACTCAGCTCAGATTCAAGGCTACTTTGACATTCCCTTTGATCATGTCTATGGTTCGCCCGTGATTCTAGACTATCTGGCGAGTAAGCAGCTTGAGGATCTTGTGGTGGTATCACCTGATGTCGGCGGTGTGGCGCGGGCAAGGGCGTTTGCCAAGAAGCTGAACGATGCACCGCTCGCCATTATTGATAAGCGTCGCCAAGCCCACAACGTGGCAGAAGTGATGAATGTGATCGGGGATGTGGCTGGCAAAACTGCTGTCTTGGTCGATGACATGATCGACACGGCTGGCACTATTTGTGAAGGGGCAAGACTCCTACGTAAAGAAGGAGCCCGCCAGGTTTATGCTTGTGCCACCCATGCCGTTTTTTCTCCACCTGCCGTCGAGCGGTTGTCTAGCGGTCTCTTTGAGGAAGTCATTGTTACCAACACGATTCCGATCACCCAGGATAGACGGTTTGAGCAACTGACGATTCTGTCAGTCGCCAACTTGCTAGGTGAAACCATTTGGCGCATTCACGAGGATAGCTCAGTGAGCAGCATGTTCCGCTAAGGGCAACCAAAAGGTCTGATAGGCTGACCCTGTTCTGCCTGACCATATTCAACAGGGGAAATGCCATCGCTTCATCCCCTGTTGAATATGGCTCGTTGATTAGAAGGCAGCAACCGATTTATCCTAAGGCTTGAATCAGAGCCGCACCCATTTCTCGACAGCCTACTGGCTTCATGCCAGCAGACATGATGTCGCCTGTGCGATAGCCTGCGTCTAGAACAGACATTACCGCTTGCTCAAGGCGATCGCTGGCTTCCGGTTCATCTAGCCCATATCGCAGCATCATGGCAGCACTGAGGACTTGAGCCAGCGGATTGGCTTTATCTTGCCCGGCAATATCAGGCGCAGAGCCGTGAACTGGTTCAAACACGCCTGGCCCAGATGCCCCTAAGCTAGCCGAAGGCAGCATGCCAATACTCCCCGTTAACATGGCGGCTGCATCCGAAAGAATATCGCCAAACAGGTT
>DATNOY010001078.1:0-3522 GCA_036703495.1 Coleofasciculaceae cyanobacterium | reverse complement strand
CCAACCGTGCTGCTGTCCGAATCAGATCCGCAGCGGTTCTTAGCGGGCTGGATAGCGGCCTGTGCTCACCAATGCCCGATCTGTTTGGGCAATCCTACCTGGACGGATGCTGAGTGGCAACAAGTGTTTGAGCAGATACAGCCTGAGATCGGTTGGGGCAGAATTCCGGATAATCCTCGTTTGCCTCCTACCGTCATCCCAGCGGGCTGGATTCTCATTCCTACCGGCGGCTCTTCGGGGAAAATTCGCTTTGTCATTCACACTTGGGAAACCTTAACGGCTTCAGTGCTAGGCTTTCAGCAGTATTTTGGCGTCGATCGCGTCAATAGTTGCTGCACGTTACCGCTGTATCACGTCAGCGGGTTAATGCAGTTGATGCGATCGCTCCTGACGGGCGGTAAATTGGCCCTGGTTGCAGCCAAGTCGCTTGAGCATAAGATCCCTGACTTTGACCCCTCCGATTTTTTTCTGTCGCTGGTGCCCACCCAACTCCAGCGGCTATTGCAAAACCCGGACGCGATCGCCTGGCTGTCTCGGCTGTATGCCGTCCTTTTGGGAGGAGCACCGGCCTGGGAGCAATTGCTAGCAACGGCCCGGCAGCAGCAGATTCGCTTGGCCCCCACCTATGGCATGACCGAAACGGCTTCCCAGGTCGCCACTCTGAAGCCAGAGGAGTTTTTGCAGGGCCGACCGGGCTGCGGCCGAGTTTTACCCCATGCTCAGATCAAGATTTTCAATCCCCAAGGACAGGAAGTCACGGGACAAGTGGGGGCGATCGCCATCCAATCTGCCTCTCTAGGACTGGGATATTACACCGCAGGGGGGCAGCAGTTGGGCAATGGCTTACCAGGTTCAACTGCTACCCCCCTACGTCCCCTGTTTCACACCGATGATTTGGGCTATCTAGATGCGGCAGGCTACCTGCATATCATGGGACGCAATAGCCGCAAGATCATCACGGGGGGCGAAAATGTGTTTCCGGATGAGGTGGAAGCTGCGATTCGCGCCACAGGGCTGGTAGCAGATATCTGCGTGGTGGGCTTGCCCGATCGCCATTGGGGCGAGGTGATTACAGCCGTTTATGTCCCCCATTCCTCAGAAAGTCACTTGACTCAGGTGCAGGGGGCGATCGCCGCCAAGCTCAGTCACAAGCTCAGTAAGTTTAAGCAGCCCAAACGCTGGATCGCAGTGGAACGCCTGCCGCGCAATGCCCAAGGGAAACTGAATTATGAAGGTGTGAAAGCCTTGGGCGGGTGAGCTTTGAACCACATGCCCAGCAGCACAAACAGCACAATCAGGGCTGTGCCCCTGCCCAACGGGCTAGGCAACCAAAACACAGCCTTTAACTGGTTAATTTCACCCGGCTGAGGCGACCAGACCAGCCGTTGCCCATGCTTGCGCAAGACCGCAGCCGGACTGCTGTTCAGGATTTTCACATCAGGAGCATGGAGGCTAAACTCCAGGTTCAGCAGATCACGTGGGTTCAGCGGCAGCTTGGCATAGGTCTTTTGAGAGGACAAGAGCCGATCCAGCGATCGCAAATCCAGCTGATAATCTAAAACCATCCGTTGCCACAGAATCCAGTTGCCCGATCGCATGTGCAGGTGGGAGATGATCGGGGGCAGGGTAGGCAGACGGCGCGATCGGCTGCCGCTGGGCTGCAGCTCGGCTTGCAAGAGCTGATTGAACTTGGTTTCCAGATCCTTGCTATTAAAAAAAGGAATCGTCAGCTTCAAGGTTTGGACTGAAGTCTGCTGCTTTTGTTGCCGCTGCAGGCGTCCCCCTAAGGCGATCGCCTGATGTTCCAACCGCTCCAGCCAGGCATCCACCACAGCGCTTTCTAAACTAGTGGCAGGCTGCGACAGTTGCAACCGTTGAACAAGCTGTCCGTGGTTAGCATCGTTAAAGCGAATGTCTACATCAGAGCGAACGCAACCCGACAGCAGAAAAAAGGCGATCAGGATCAGCCAGAGCAGTCGAAATTTCACCAAAATATGGGCAATGGTTTTGGCACGGGGGAGGGTTCTACTCATGGGGGCGCAGGTTCAACGGATTCAGCAGGGTGTGCAACGCGAGGCTTTCAAAAAATAACCTGATTTGAGGCGATCGCCAAGCCCTTCTAATCCTCAGTTCCTGGCCGCTACGCCCAGCTGCTGGAACAGCAGGCTGGGCACATAGGCTCCACCGCCTACCCATTCGGGAGTGTCGCCCAGATCAACCAGGTTCTGAAATGCTTCAAAGATGCTGCCTGCCACCATCGTGTTTTTAACGCGGCCGACAATTTCACCTTTCTCTACCTTATAGCCCAAGGCCAGGTTGACCGAGAACTCCCCGGCCAGCTGGTTAGATTGTCCGGCTCCTAAAACCTGCTCGACAATCAGCCCTTCATCCATGCTGGCAATCAGGTCGGCAGTGGAGGTGCTACCCGCAGCCATACAGAAGTTGACCGTGTTGGGCGACGGCCGAGATAAGCCGCCCCGGAAGCCATTGCCAGTAGATTCGCGTCCGGCCCGGGCTGCCCAGCGTCGATCCCAATAGAAGCCTTGCACAACCCCATTCTCAATGTAGGCTTTGCGTTGAGTCGGGGTGCCTTCATCGTCAAAGGCGCAAGCGCTGACGCCCAAACTCGGATCTTCAAACAGCGTCAGCCGCGAGTCAAACAGCTTTTCGCCAAGCTTATCGGCTAAGGGCGAAGATTTTTGCACAACCGTTTGCCCCGACAGAATCGTGTCGAACAGTCCCCCGATGGTACTGACTGCCGATCGCGGCATAAACAGCACTGGAAAGGAGCCACTGGAAATACTAGCGCTGCGTTCAGCCCAGCGATATTTTTGCAGCAGGTCTTGCAAGATCCGATCAATATCGGGCGTTTGATCGCGTCCTACGTCGTAGCTATACACCTGCAAAAAATCTTCGCCCTGCACCAGGTTGCCCGACAGGCTCGCACTCACCGTTCGGCTAGTGCGTTCGGCATAGACATCGCGATTCGTAGCAATTTTGACTTTGCCAACATGCACATTGAACCCTACTCCCACCAAAATATCTGGGTTGTAGTCATGCACGCGCTGAATTAAGGTTTCCCCGACTTCCACTAATTCCGGAGTGGCGGGTGGCGTATAGTCCCCGTTGCTGCTCTCCCACTGATGAAAATCTGCGGCAAATTCAAATTCTGCTGGGCTGCCAATTTCAGCCGTTTGCACTGCTGCATCCACCAGATCTTCCAGCCGGGTCAGATCGGTTGAGCTGGCAAACCCAATCCGGCCATTGCAGATCACCCGCAGGGCCACACCCTGTAGTGCCTTGGTTTGCAAAGATTTAAGGCGATCGTTCTCAAACTTGATCGGCGTATCTTGACTAGAAACGTAGTAGACTTCGGCTGCTTCGGTGCGGGGAGCAGCCAGGGCAAGGAGAGTATCGAGGGTAGAGTCGGTCCTAGGGAAGGGGGGGAAGAGAGCGGGGAGCAAGCAGTTAGTCCAGACCTAGCCAGATCAGACCGCCCAGCAGCAGGGCGATCGCCCCTAA
>DATNOY010001077.1:0-2327 GCA_036703495.1 Coleofasciculaceae cyanobacterium | reverse complement strand
GGGGGCGATGTTCCTCTCAGGTTCGGATGAGCTGGTAATGATCTTTGTCTCCCTAGAGACACTGAGTATTTCATCCTATTTGCTGACAGGCTACATGAAGCGGGATCCTCGCTCTAACGAGGCTGCTTTAAAGTACCTGCTGATCGGAGCCTCTAGCTCGGCCATCTTTTTGTACGGTTTGTCTCTGCTGTACGGTTTATCGGGGGGCGAAACAAAGCTAGGGGCGATCGCCGCTAGCATGGTAGCCCACAACGGCGAACAGTCCTTGGGAGTCGTGATTGCGTTGGTATTTGTGATTGCTGGAATTGCCTTTAAAATTGCGGCCGTTCCCTTTCACCAGTGGACTCCCGACGTCTATGAAGGCTCTCCCACACCGGTGGTGGCTTTCTTATCCGTAGGCTCCAAGGCAGCAGGTTTTGCCCTGGCTATTCGGCTGCTGGTTAACGCTTTCCCGACGGTTTCAGATCAGTGGCATTTTGTCTTAACTGCGCTAGCCATCTTGAGTATGGTGCTGGGCAATGTTGTGGCCTTGGCGCAAACCAGCATGAAACGGATGCTGGCCTATTCGTCGATCGCTCAAGCCGGGTTCGTCATGATTGGGCTGATCATCGGCACAGATGCTGGCTATTCCAGCATGGTGTTCTACTTGATGGTCTATTTGTTCATGAACTTGGGCGGCTTTGCCTGCTTAATCCTGTTTACCCTGCGCACTGGAACCGATGAGATCGCCGAGTACAGCGGACTATACCAAAAAGATCCGCTGCTGACGCTGTGCCTCAGTCTCTGCCTGCTTTCGCTGGGAGGAATTCCGCCCCTGGCAGGGTTCTTTGGCAAACTTTATCTCTTCTGGGCAGGCTGGCAATCGGGAGCCTACAGCTTAGTATTGGTGGGTCTAATCACCAGTGTGATCTCCATCTACTATTACATCCGCGTCGTCAAGATGATGGTGGTGAAGGAGCCGGAGGAAATGTCCGATGCTGTGAAAAACTACCCTGAAATCCAGTGGAATTTGCCAGGAATGCGTCCCTTGCAGGTGAGCCTGGTGATTTGTTTGATTGCAACTTCGCTGGCGGGTATTCTGTCTAATCCCCTGTTTACGTTGTCCAACAACTCCGTGACCGGCACACCGCTGTTGCAGTCTGCAAAGATCGCGCAACCTGTGGCACAAGCTAAGCCTGATCTGGCAGAAACAGTCTCAAATCTGTAGGAATTTAGACTAAGATTCCTGTGTTCTTGAGTCGCTGGCAGCTGTCAGCGACTCATTTTTATTCGTCTATTTTGCTTGAATCTTTCATTTCTATGACACCTCCAGTCTTCATTGGTGTCGATATTGGCACAACCAGCACGAAAGCGATCGTCTTCTCCTCCACCGGAGCAATTAAGGGCATGAGCAGCCAAGGCTACCCCTTGCAGGCTCCCCATCCAGGCTGGGCCGAGCAAGACCCTGCAGCCATCTTTACAGCGGTAATGGAGTCCCTACGAGCAGCTGTTGAACAAGCCCAGATTGGAGCGTCCGAAGTAGGCGCAATTGCCTTCAGCGCAGCCATGCACAGCCTGATTGCTATGGATGCCCACGACCAACCCCTCACTCGCAGTCTGACTTGGGCTGATAGCCGCAGCATCGCCCAGAGCGATCGCCTGAAACACGATGGTGGGTTCGCCCTTTATCAGCGCACGGGCACCCCCATTCACCCCATGTCTCCCTTAGTCAAACTGCTGTGGCTGCGCCAACAGGATTTAGAAACGTTTCAAACAGCGGCAAAATTTATCTCTATCAAAGAATATGTGCTGTTCCAGTTATTGGGTCAGTATGTGGTGGATTACTCGATCGCTTCGGCCACTGGACTATTCAATCTCCGCTGCTTTACCTGGGATGAAGCCGCGCTGGCACTGGCAGGAATTCGGGCTGAGCAATTGAGCCAGCTGGTTCCGACAACTCATATTCTGCGGGGGATGAAAGCCGATTACGCTGAAGCAATAGGGTTGCATGTAGATACACCCATTGTCGTGGGGGCAAGTGACGGAGTCTTGGCCAATCTGGGAGTAGGAGCCATCGATGCTGATCAGGTCGCCATCACTATTGGCACCAGTGCCGCCGTCCGCCAAGTTGTCACGGCTCCCCTGACCGATCCGCAAGGACGCACCTTCTGTTATGCCTGGACTGAAAATCAGTGGGTGATTGGCGGTGCCTCCAATAGCGGTGGTGTGGTGTTGCGCTGGTTTCGCGATTGCTTTGGGCAAGCGGCGATTGAGCAGGCAACCCAGCAGGGGCTTGATGCCTATGACCTTCTTATTGAACAGGCAGAACCCATATCAGCCGGGTCGGC
>DATNOY010001076.1:0-6836 GCA_036703495.1 Coleofasciculaceae cyanobacterium | reverse complement strand
AAGACCCACAGTTCAGCCCTCTGAAGATCGGGTTGTCTGCCTATGCGTGACTCAATACTTCCTCTAGCGCCTGTTTGACAGTTGAATACTGGTACTGATAGCCCAAATTTAAGGTTTGCTTAGGCAAAACCTGCTGCCCTTCCAGTACCACTTGCGCTGCCTCTCCCAGCAGGGCTTCTAGCGCAAAATCGGGCACGGGTAGCCAAGAAGGACGATTCATCAACTGTCCTAGGGTCTGGGTAAATTCTGCCATGCGTACAGGATTGGGAGCCGTGGCATTGAATACGCCTGCCATTTCGGGATGGGTTAAAGCGTCGAGAATCAAGTTGACGAGATCTTCGCGATGAATCCAGGAAAACCACTGACGACCTGACCCCAACGGCCCTCCAGCAAATAGACGGAAAGGCAACAGCATCTTAGCAATTACGCCTCCCATTCCCAGGACGATCCCAGTTCGCAAAATCACCAGCCGCGTCCCAGAGTCTTTTACCTTTTGCGCTTCTGCTTCCCAAGCCTGGCAGACCTGCGCCAAAAAATCGTTGCCTGGGGCACTCGTCTCATCAAAGGCGGTGGTTTCACTGGTGCCGTAATAGCCGATCGCCGATGAATTGACCAGTACTGCAGGTTTGGGGTGGGCTTGAGCGATCGCCTCCACAATTTTTTGGGTGGCCGTAGCCCGACTATCGAGAATTTCCTGCTTGCGTTCGGGTGTCCACCGACCTTCGGCAATGGGGGCACCTGCCAAATTAACCACCCCATCACAGCCCGAAATTTTCTGCTGCCAATCGCCCGATTCTAGGGGTGCATAGCCCACAATTTCCACATTAGAAAATGTTGAGGCTGGAAAAACTCGTTGAGCATGACCGGCACTGCGGCTGAGTACCACAATCTGATGCCCTTCTTGTTGCAGGCGTTCCACGAGACGGCTTCCCACAAACCCTGTTGCCCCTGTGACTGCGATTTTCATAGTTTCCTTTGTATAGCGATTTTCAACTGCGTGAAGCACAGATTATTTGAGCGCGACGCTATTTTCGCTTCCCTGATAGACTGCGGTGACTCACAAGTTCAGTATAGAACTGTGAGCTAGTGCCTGTTCCCTTTAGCTGAGCGGCAAAATCCACTACAGTGAAAGACGGTGAGAGACAGCGAGCACCTTGCAGTCAAACACCCTGGAACCCTCCTTACAATACCCTTACCGTAAAAGATCGCTGTGGATTTTGCCCCTGCTGCTAGATGTTATGAATCATTAGGTTTGATGGATCAGCCATTGCTAGATGCTGTTTCTTGGCTCTCAGATGCGCCGACGCTCTGGCTGCAGGTGGCTGTTGCTGCAGTCTGGTTAACGATCGTGGGAGGGCTGGCAGCAGGACTGAAGCGCTGGGCCGCCGCCGATCCCGAGATTGTGCGTAAGGTGGTTCACATCGGTACGGGCAATATTATTTTGCTGGCATGGTGGTTGAAAATTCCTGCTTGGGTGGGCATTACCGCATCGGTTGTGTTCAGCCTGGTGACGCTATTGTCCTTCAGCTTGCCAATTTTGCCTGGAATTAATAGCGTTGGGCGCAAAAGTTTAGGCACTTTCTTTTATGCCGTCAGCATTGGCCTCTTGATTGCCCTGTTTTGGCAAAGCTTTCCCCAGTATGCAGCGATCGGTATCCTGACCATGACTTGGGGAGACGGGTTAGCTGCTTTGGTGGGTCAACGCTGGGGGCAGCATCCCTACAAACTTTGGGGCATGCAAAAAAGTTGGGAAGGATCATTAACCATGATCTGGGTTAGCTATGTTGTCAGCAGTCTGGTTTTATTGGGGGTACAGGGGAACTGCTGGCAAACCTGGCTGATCCCGATCGCAGTAGCGCTCTTGGCAGGAGGGTTAGAAGCTTTCTCGAAGCTAGGAATTGATAACTTGACGGTGCCTTTGGGAAGTGCGATCGCCGTCTTTCTATTAAATGAAGGCAATGTCATTCCGCTGCTAAATTTTTGGCAATCCCTGAGATAGCGTTAGAGCAATTCTGGCTGAGATGGGTATTCTAGACAGTAGCTATCCCCCTCTCTGGCGTTTATGATCCGCTATGATCAGCGGTTTTTTGCAGTACGGGGTTTCTTTACATCACCTTTGCCAATGACTGATCCAAAATTTGTCTTAATGGTTCAACCCATGAGCCATCAAGGTTCAATCTGGCAAGCTATTTTGCGATCGCAGCAAATTTCAGTTATCTGGGAATCCCCCGATGTGGATTTGTTGAGCAGTCTCAGCATGCTCAAGAAGGCGGGCTATACCCTGCCTGATTTGTTGCTGATCGACACGAGAGTCCAAAAGTTTAACCCTTATGCCATCTGCCGTTGGAGTCGTAACAACTGTCCGGGATTGAAAATTCTCTTAGTCAACGGCGCACAAAAGGAAATTACGGATTCCGAGCGAGAATGGGCCATTTTGCAAGGGGCAATGGATCTCTTACCCCGGCTGCAACGCGATCGCCTTATGAGTGGCGCAGTCGATCGGGTGCAGCGGGTGCTGAAACTTCTGGGATCACCTGCCTTCAACAGTAAGGCCCTGGTTTCCGCTCTGTTGAAGCTGAGCCGGGATAGCGAAATCTTGTCGAATGGTATCGATAAAATTGGCTACAAAACTATTCCCTATGATCCCATTTTTAACGAACAGCCTGTTGAGGAGCACTATAGCAGTAGCCCAGGGTAGGGGTTGATCAGGCAGCTTAGCTTTTGCTAAAGACCTGCTTTAGAAAAGCAGTCACTTCTGCCCATACCTGATCCGTGGCTACCGGATCAAACCGATCGCCATCGTCTCGCATAAAGGTGTGATCTGCGCCTTCGTAGAGCAAGATTTTGTGGGAGATGTTTGCGGTCTCCAGGGCTTGGATGATGGTGTTTCGGGCCGCCTCAGGCACATGGGGATCGATCGCCCCAAAGGCCATCAAGACTTCACCTTTAATTTCATTCACCCGTTGCAGCGTATCGGCAACGCCTCGACCTAATTTGCCACTGTGGATGCCAGTAGGGTAACAGCACACCGCCGCCTTGACTGCGGTGTTCAACACTGCCGCACGGCAGGACAGATGTCCGCCAATACAAAATCCCATCGTGCCAATGTTCGCCGGATCAACCCAATGGTCTGTTTTGAGCCAGTCCATTACGGCCTGGGCATCGGCATCATAGTCGGCGATCGCCGTGCGTCGAGCAGCATCGTTTCCTTGCATCCGCCCCAGATCATTGGGCTCAATCACGGTGCCGATCGGCTCAATCCGGTGAAAAATTTCTGGAGCAGCCACTACATAGCCATAGCCTGCCAAATGATTGGCTAAGCGAATAATGGGGCCACCCAGCTGGTAAATGTCGGAGTAGAACAAAATACCAGGATACCGTCCTGCATTCTGGGCAGCCGGACGAGGAGACGCGACATAAACCCGCATCAGACTATCGTTTACCACTAACTCAACGTTACGCTTTGTGATCTGCACCGGTTTCTCCCTGTTTGGCAGGATTCAGCCTACTCTGATGGAGTGGACTTGCGCGTAGAACTCGTTGACTTTGTAGATTTGGCTTTAGCAGCAGTCTTGGTTGTCTTTTTAGCTGCCGATGATTTAGTAGACTTGCTGGCTGTAGATTTACTAGCTGTAGATTTGCTAGCTGTAGATTTGCTGGTCGATCGCCCCCCTTTTTTCTTAGTGCTGGCCTTTTCTATGAGGGACTGTACCGCCACCTCCATCGAGATTTTTTCAACTGTTTCGCCTTCGGGCAGGGAGGCATTAACCTTGCCATGTTTAATGTAAGGTCCATAAGGCCCATCATAGATATTTACCGGCTCTCCATCTTCGGGGTGAGCCCCCAATTCCCGTAGCGGTGCAGCCGTCGCTTTACTGCGTCGTCCGGCTTTCGGCTCCGCCAATAGAGCTAAGGCGCGGTCTAGCGTAACGGTCAAGACATCATCTTCTTTTTTCAGCGATCGATAGTCTTTGCCGTCTTTGCCCTGGTCATGCACCACATAAGGACCAAAGCGCCCCAGATTTGCCTGAATCTTGGCACCCGTCTCAGGATGAGTTCCCAACAGCCGAGGTAACGCCAGCAGCCCAACCGCCATATCCAGAGTGACATCCTGCGGATTGACCCCCTTGGGTAGGGAAGCGCGTTTGGGCTTGGGGTTGGCTTCACTTTCGTCACCCAACTGCACATACGGCCCGTAGGGGCCGATCATTTGATAGATCGGTTCGCCAGTTTCCGGATGGAAGCCTACCTTATCGGGCCCTTCAGTTTTTTGTCGCAGCAGGGTTTGCACCTGCTCCGGATTGAGATCAGACGGAGTTAGATCTTGAGGAATGTTGGCTTTAACCACACCTTCCTCGCTGTCTACTTCCAGATAGGCCCCATAGCGACCAATTCGGACTTTGGCATCCAGCCCTTCCAGATTGACCTTGCGGGCTTCGGCTGGGTCAATCTGGCTATCCTGCTGTTTGACCTGAGTCTCCAAACCAGATTCGCCTAAATAAAACTGATTGAGATAAGGCAACCACTCGGCTTCGCCCGTAGAAATTTCGTCTAGGGTTTGCTCCATCCGAGCGGTAAAGCTGGGATCGACCAGATCGGGAAAGTATTTCTCCAATAGGGCCGTGACTGCAAATGCCGTGAAGGTAGGAATCAAACTGTTGTTGGTCATCTGGGCATAGCCCCGATCGATGATCGTGCCAATGATGCTGGCATAGGTACTGGGACGGCCAATCCCTTCGCTTTCCAACGTTTTCACCAACGACGCTTCTGTATAGCGAGCCGGCGGCTGAGTTTCATGGTCGATCGCCTCTAGCTCTCGACATTCCGGATGATCGCCAACTTTAAGAGCTGGCAAAATCACCTCTTGATCTTCGATCGCCGCATCGGGATCATCGGACCCTTCCACGTAGGCCCGAAAGAAACCTGGAAAATCGATACGTTTGCCCGTAGCCCGGAAGCCAGCGTCTTCCACCTCGATCTGCACGGTGATGTTGGTCTGGCGGGCTTCGGCCATTTGCGTTGCCACTGTCCGCTTCCAGATCAGGTCATACAGGCGGAGTTCCCGATCCTTAAGTCCCGTCTGCTGAGGGGTGCGAAAGGTGCTGCCAGCCGGACGAATAGCTTCATGAGCTTCCTGCGCTCCTTTGCTCTTGGTCGAGTATTGGCGCGGCTGAGGACTGAGGTAGGCAGAACCATACATCTGTTCCACACAATCCCGAGCTGCTGCGATCGCCTGTTGCGAGAGATTCACCGAATCCGTTCGCATATAGGTGATGTAGCCTTGCTCATAAAGATTTTGAGCCACCCGCATGGTGTCGCGAGCCGAGAGCCGCAGCTTACGGTTGGCTTCCTGCTGCAGCGTAGAAGTGGTAAAGGGCGGAGAGGGTTTGCGTGTTGTCGGCCGCTCTTCCAGGTTGGTTACCGTCCAGGTGCTCCCCTGTAGCCGCTCCTGGAGGGTCATTGCCTCTTCTTCACCCAACAGCAGGACATTTCGCCCCACAATCAGCTGTCCGGTGGACTCGTCAAAGTCTGCGCCTGTGGCGATCCGAGTGCCCCGCAGGGTGATGAGCTTGGCTTCAAAAGGGGCAGTGTCTTTGCTGAGGGACGCTTTCAAATCCCAATAAGTACCTTTACGGAAAGCCCGCCGCTCCCGCTCCCGCCGCACTAACAGCCGCACTGCCACCGACTGAACCCGCCCGGCAGATAAACCCCAGGCAATCTTCTTCCAGAGCAGCGGAGACAGCGTATAGCCTACCAAGCGATCGAGAATTCTGCGGGTTTCTTGCGCGTGAACCAGCTGTTCATCCACGTTGCGACAGTGTTTCAGCGCGTTCTGGATCGCCTCTTCGGTAATCTCATGAAACACCATCCGTTTGATCGGCACTTTGGGCTTCAACACTTGCAGCAGATGCCAGCTAATGCTTTCACCTTCCCGGTCTTCGTCCGTTGCCAGAACGAGTTCATCTGCCTCTGCTAGGGCCTCCTTCAGCAGCTTGACAATTTTCTTTTTGTCCTGCGGAATGACGTAAAGCGGTTCAAAGTTTGCCTCTACATTGACTCCAATTTTTGCCCAATCCTCACTTTTGACGGAGGCTGGGATTTCGCTGGCAGACTGCGGCAAGTCCCGCACATGCCCCATTGAGGCTTCAACACGATAACCTCTGGGCAGGTAGTTGCGGATCGTTTTAGCTTTAGTAGGAGATTCGACAATAACAAGGGTTGACATAAGAACGATCGCCTAATCTAGCGACTAAGGACTGAGGACTAGGGGTGAAAGCGGACTTAGGGAGGCATAAGTTGTAACTTACCCTTAACGGTACTGATTCCAGAGTAGACAAACTTGTCCCGTTATGAAATCGCTGGACATCAACTTGACCCGTACATCAGCTTTGTCTGTCATAGCACATGCCTGATCGGGGATGATTCTATACCTGGCTGTTATGGCTGGCTGTTATGGCTGGCTGTTACAGAATGGGATGCAAAGTTGACGGCTATCCTGCCTACCTCCTCAATCTCTTTATAGTTGATATCAGCAAAAACTAGGGTGAATTGTCCGAATTACCGTTCCCCTCTCCCCATTTTTACGCCAAGAATGCCCAGTTCCCACGGTATGATTCACTCATGTGAAGAATTTTGTAGGCTTTGAGGCAGCAAAGTCTGAACTGTCAGGTCAAGTCTATTCAAAATTTGGCTTGTTCCTTATGCTCTGACTTTTATAGCGCTACGCATCAAGATTTAGGACAAAGGGTATGGGGGCGCAACTCCCAGCCAGGGGTTTCACCCCGGCACGCCGTCTAATCTTTATGAGTACTGCCATCCTGCTCTGATAAGCTGAT
>DATNOY010001075.1:0-2210 GCA_036703495.1 Coleofasciculaceae cyanobacterium | reverse complement strand
ATGGTGATGCCGAGGTAGTAGTGACTGGTATTGTGGGCTGTGCCGGGCTGCTGCCCACAATCGCTGCCATTCAAGCTGGGAAAGATATTGCTCTGGCCAACAAAGAAACCTTGATTGCGGGCGGCCCGGTGGTGCTGCCTCTGGTGCAGCAATATGGCGTAAAGCTCTTGCCTGCCGACTCCGAACATTCCGCTATTTTTCAATGCCTGCAAGGCATTCCCGACCAAGGGCTGCGCCGCATTTTGCTGACAGCATCCGGCGGGTCGTTCCGCGATTTGCCCGTCGAAAAGCTGGCAGAAGTCACGGTTGCCGATGCCCTGAAGCATCCTAACTGGTCGATGGGTCGCAAAATCACCATTGATTCGGCCACGTTGATGAACAAGGGGCTGGAAGTCATTGAAGCCCATTACCTGTTTGGCATGGACTATGACGATATTGATATTGTCATCCATCCCCAAAGCATTATTCATTCCCTGATTGAGCTGCAAGACACCTCCGTATTGGCACAGCTGGGCTGGGCAGATATGCGGCTACCCTTGCTGTATGCCCTGTCTTATCCCGACCGAATTTATACCGATTGGGAACGCCTGGATCTTGTGAAAGTGGGTAGCCTCACCTTCCGCGAACCCGATCATCAAAAGTATCCCTGTATGCAGCTCGCTTATGCTGCCGGTCGGGCCGGCGGCACGATGCCTGCGGTGCTGAATGCTGCTAATGAGCAGGTAGTAGCGCTGTTCTTAGAGGAAAAAATTGGGTTTTTAGATATTCCTCGCTTAATTGAGCAGGTGTGCGATCGCCATCAGTCGCAAAATACCAGTCATCCAACCCTAGAGGATATTTTGGCAGCCGATCAGTGGGCCCGCCAAGAAGTGATGAATGCCAGTGAAACGCTCAGCGATGCACCTGTGGTTCTAGCCTAGATCCGGGTTCTCAGGCAGTTTTGTGAGCGATTTCCCCAATCGCATCTGGATGCCGCTGAGCGATCGCTCAGCGGCATTTGTGTCAGCAGGGCAAAGCATTCGGGAGATTAGTAGTTAAGCTATTGCCAGCACTGCCACCCAAGTTTGTCCTTGCTTAATGCAAATAGTTTGCAAATACCTCGATTTGGTTTAAGCTGAAAGTATCAGCTTCTTGAGTATCTTTCTCAATAGGAAAAGTGAATAGCAGCGATAGGATGTATTTATACTTGCCGAGAATCCTTGAGATTCAGCTGGATTGACCAGGATGACGACGGTTTGACCTGAGTTGGGGCATCGTTGGGTGAAGGTTGTCCACCTCTGGAGCTTGCTACAGCCCTGAATCGGGCTGAGTGACGAATTATAACCGCTTTTATTTTTATTCCCATAGCAAGAATCTTTATCAGTTAGTTCAAGGTTAGGTTAGAGGCACCTTAATGAAATCAGACCCTTCTTTTGTGGGTACAGAAGTTTCGATTACTCGTAGCGATCGCTGGCAAGCCTACCAACGGCTGCAAGACCTAAATATTCCCTGTGTCTGTCCCGCAGATGGCAGTTTACAAGTCAATCTGGATACGCCATTGGCTGCTATTCAGCTTTGGAGCGTTGTCAAACAATTAACGACCTCTCGTCAGGATTTAGCAGACTGGTTGAAATACTGCTGGAGCCTGCCCTCTACTTAAGCGCTACTTACACTTAAGCGCTGCTCATACCTAAGCGCTATTTAATAGCCAGTTAAGAGCTGTATCTGATTCAGTAGCGCTACGCTATCTCCCCATTGCTTTCGTTCTCTTCCCCTCACACTTCTCCACATCACTTCTCCACATCTATGAGCACCTACAACAGCGATCGCGACCAAGATTTTCAGCTAGAAGGGCGCTTCCTGGGCTTTGCTGCCGAGGCCGGTGGCTACAAGCTCAAGTATCTGCGGCTGGCGACTGCCACGGGCGAACAGCAAATTAAGCTGTCTAAAGAACTGCGGAGTCCCCTCTATCGCTCGTTGGCTCCTGGAGAATGGATTCAAGTGTCTGGTTCCCAAAAGCTGAGTTCTGGTGGCGTCAAGCTGAAGGCTTACCAGGTTAGTCCTGCTGAACCTGCTGCCCAGCGACCCGCGATCGCTGCACCCAAATCTGCCTGCATTTTGGTTTGCCAAAAGTCGGATTGCTGCAAGCGGGGCAGTCGCGAAGTGGCGAACGCCTTACAAGCGGAGCTGAGTCAGCGAGGCTTGGCTGATCACGTTACCGTTAAAGCAAC
>DATNOY010001074.1:0-7458 GCA_036703495.1 Coleofasciculaceae cyanobacterium | reverse complement strand
TGGAAGCAACCGCATTTGAGGTGTACCAGCAGCAATGGCAAGAATTTGAGGCGCGTGGGCTAGAGTTTTTGAAACTTCATGCTCAAATGGCCAGCAAAGAGAACGTCAAAGCTGAATTCACCCAGATTCCGGGGCATCCTGGTCGGATGATTTGCGAACTGGCTCAGAATTGGCAAGCTGATTTGATTATTGTTGGGCGGCGGGGACGTTCTGGATTGAGCGAGTTTTTCTTGGGCAGCGTTAGCAACTATGTGTTGCATCATGCTCCCTGTGAGGTGCTAACAATCCACATTCCTCCAGGTAGCGCACCGGCAACAGCCTAAGGATCTAGCGTATCGTACAGTCCTTCTAGAAACCGAGCGGCTCATTGCAGCCCTCGAATAGATTGCAGCCCTCGAATAGAGGTGCTGGTTAAAGCAACCCGGTTTCTGTCCCGGCATTCTAAAGGCGGCGAGTTCGGCGCAACTCGGTAATTTGATCCGCAATATCCAAAATAGCTGAAGGCATATCTGGCCCAGTCAAGACAACATCTACCTGAGCCGGGCGTTTTCTGAGAAAATTCAATACCTCAACTTCAGACAGTAGCCCAAAGTTGATCGCAAGACTTAACTCGTCTAGAACCACCATGGAATATTTTCCTTGCGAGATCACAGCTTGCGTGTAGTCCCATAGTTCTCGTAGAGCTGCCGCCTCAGATTCTTCGACACTTGGACCATCAATACAGCGGGGTAAATTACAGCGAATCCAGTCCAAATGCTGCCCTAACTGGACAGGATGTTGATGCCCTTGACCAATTCCGCCCTTGAGAAACTGCACCACTAGGACAGAGGTTCCCTGCCCGGCAATTCTCAGGGCTTGGGCCATGACGTTGGTAAAAAAGCTGCGGTGAGAACCTGTAAATACTTGAATAATGCCTTCGATCGAATGCGGCAAAGGATTCTGAATGCTGCGGTTGGGGGCTTCAAGTTGGAAAACCATGGGATGATGCCAAACGACAGGACTGAATGAAAGAAATCAGGTTGAGCCGGGTTGAGCTACAGGAATTAAGGCTAGGCTGAGCGATCGCTTCTATTAAGCCTCTATTAAGTAACTACAACTCCACAGAGCTAAATCAGTGATGTTGATGAGTAAAGCAAATGTAGCGTAAGCATTGTTTTTTTCTCCTTGCACAACACCATATGTAATATAACCGCCAATGTTCAAATTGGGATCAGCGCTGGGAGTGAGCAAAGAGACAGGGAGGAGTTGAACCAGCAGGCTTCAGCAATTCTCATGCTGAGAATTGCTGGAATTAAATTCAAGATCCTGAAGCCGAGGGATAGAGAAAACTCTAAAGCAGAATTTAATTTCTTACCTTTAGCTGCCAATCCCTAGTATTCTGAGTGAGAATTTCGAGGCAATTTTCATGTGGCAGCGTCCTGATGGTCGGCAACCTGATCAACTCCGTCCCGTTCGGTTTGAGCGGCACTTCACTCGTTTTGCAGCTGGCTCGGTGCTGGTACATAGCGGCGATACGCAGGTTTTGTGTACAGTCAGCATTCAGCCAGGGGTGCCTAAATTTTTGGAAGGGGCAGGGCAAGGCTGGCTGACGGCAGAGTATCGGATGCTGCCCACAGCCACCACGCCACGCCAATCCAGAGAATTTATGAAGCTGTCTGGGCGAACACAAGAGATTCAGCGCTTGATTGGACGCAGCTTACGGGCAGCGCTGGATATGCAGGCTTTAGGAGAACGCACTATCACCGTTGATGCCGATGTTCTGCAAGCCGATGCCGGCACTCGCACTGCTTCCATTACAGGCGGCTTTGTGGCCCTATCGGATGCGATCGCCAAACTGCTGAACAGCGGAGAACTGGAGCGATCGCCCATTTGTCATCAAATTGCTGCTATATCCGTGGGGCTATTGGAAGGGGAGGCTTTCTTAGATCTCAATTATCCAGAGGATGTTGCCGCCACCACTGATCTGAATGTAGTACTCAATGATCAGCTAGAAATTATTGAGCTACAGGGCACTGCCGAAGAAGGCAGCTTTAGCCGAGTTCAGCTCAACCAAATTTTGGACTTAGCAGAGAAAGGAATTCAAGAACTTATGGAGTTACAGCGATTGGCCCTGAAGGATGAACAGCCTTAAAGAGCCGTTGCTGCCTAGGAATTCGGCTGAAAGCTGGCGGGCTGCATATGCGCGGGGAAGCCCTGGATAGGCTTTGGCTCTGGCAACTGGTAAGTGAGAGCCTTGCTAGTTTGCTTATGCAACGACACCAGCGCTTCTGCCATTTTGACGGCTGCGGCGACCGAGTCCACCACCGGAATGCCGAGCCGCTTCTCTAATTCGTGATCCAAGCCGCTCATGCCTGCACAGCCTAAACAGAGGGCTTCCACATTGTCTTCAGCGATCGCTAGCCGCCCGATCGCCTCCAAAGCATCTACAGTCGCTTGTCTGGCTGTCTCAGTTTCCACCACCGGAATGCCGGTCGTGCGGATGGAAACACAGCGGTGAGAAAATCCGGTTTTGTAGATCGTCTTTTCAATCATGTCGCGTGTCCGGTGCTGGGTTGTGACAATCCCCCACCGAGCCGCTAGCATATTGGCAACATACATACTAGCTTCGGCAATCCCAATCACAGGCTTAAGCGTTAGCTCACGAGCCGCTTCAACTCCCGGATCCCCCCAGCAGGCAATGACAAAGGCATCAAAGTTAGCTTGAGTGAGAATGATTTCTTCAAGAATTCCAGGAATGGCTAAGTATTCGTCGTAGTAGCTTTCAATGGACTCTGGCCCAGACTGTGGCTGGGTTGTCACCACTTCTGTGCCCGGAAAGCAAGCTGCCTGAGCCGACTCATTAATTCCCTGAGTCATAGATTCAAAGGTGTTGCCATTGATGACTTTAATGCGAATGGAAGCTGGCATAGGTTCTATGGGTGCTGGGGGTGCTGGAGACCGGCAAAGGGTAAAGAGCGATTTAGAGCTATATTAAGAAGCGTCAAGAAAGCATGAATGGATCGCTTGTTTTACTTCTACAAATTTCTATAGCAATCTCAAATGATTGGTGAGAAGGGGGCAGTCCCTCTCCTGGAGTACTCCGTCCCCAAATCCTTTGTGGGTTTTTTCAGGACTGATTTAGGACTGCCATCCAAGTAATTAAAATCTTAAACTTGGGCAAGCTCATCCACATCTTGCTAATGAGCACGATACCATCTCTGAAATGACTGTGAAATGACTGCAAGTTGCAATACAAGTCTCATGGAGCCAGAAAGTTTACCGACCGAGGTGATCCTCAGCCATTCATTTCAGACGCTTGGCAACGTCCAGCTGGATTGGCAGCCCCAACCCGGAGCGTATTTAGATTTGGAAGGGGAAACTTACGCAGTTTTAGAGCGCCGTCATCGCTATCAATATAAGTTTGGCAAATACCATCTGCAAAAAATTGCCCTCTATGTGCAGTCGGCAAAGCCACCCAGTGAACAAAGTCTAATCAACGGGCATCTTGTGATTGGAGATGCAACCTGCCGCTTTAATGCCCATTCTGAGTTAATCCGCTGTGCCGTCCATCCAGAAGGGCCTTGTAAAACCTGCCGGTCTTATGAGCCACGACGCACTGGCGATCGCTAGCTACAGCTGTTCTCAACTGCGGGCAGTCCAGAATATTTTTTGAAAGCCTTGCTTCGCGAGACTTTCAAAAAATATTCTGATTGGAATCAAGCGCGAAGCGCTATATCCCCCGAATTGATGCGAAATTAATGCCCAGAAACGCCGCAATTGACTGATTCCAGCTTGAGCTAGTGTTCTGTTAAGAATTTTTTGCGGGGTCTTCGACTCCGCAAAAAATTCTTAAGTTTGGTTTTTAAGGATGGGGTACCCAACACTTCAAAAATGGCAGATACTAGCCCAACATTTCTCCAACCTGAAGCCGAGTGCCGTTGACAAAATCCCAACCGGATTGCGATCGCTTGCCTGCTAGCTGGACTTCTTTCAACAACAATTCTCCATCTCCTGTTTGAATCACTGCTCCAAAACCTTTGGCTAAGCGGCTGACCGTTCCAGGCTGACTGGGTTCAGCGGCAGCAGGCTGAGTCTTGGGTAGCTCTACCGAAGACACCGCGTCAGGATGACCGAGCGGCAGAGTGGCTAAAACCTTTAACGGCTGATCTCGCAATGTCGTGATGCAGTTGGGGTAAAAGCCTCGAATTTGATTGTGAAGGGCGATCGCCGGTTTTGACCAATCGATCGCGTAATCGGCTTTTTGAATCAGCGGGGCATAGGTAGCCTGTTCATGATCTTGTGGTATCGGCTGAAGGCTGCCTGCCTCTAAGCCCAGCAGTGTCTCTACCAGCAACTCTGCGGCAGAGTGAGACAGCACCTTTGCCAGATCCAGCGCGTTATCTTCTAAGGCGATCGGCACAGTAGATTTCAGCAGCATAGCGCCTGTATCCATGCCAGCATCCATCAGCATGGTGGTAATGCCAGTTTCCGTCTCGCCATGAAATAAACTCCATTGAATCGGCGCTGCCCCCCGGTATTGGGGCAGCAGCGAACCGTGAGCATTGACACACCCCAAGCGGGGCATGTCTAAAATTTCCTGAGACAGGATTTGTCCGTAGGCCACTACCACAAAGGCATCGGCTTCAGTTTCACGCAGTTTATCTAAAACGTCCTCATCTTTTTTGATGCGGCGTGGTTGCCAAACGGGTAAATGATGTTCTAGGGCCAGGTGTTTAACCGGAGAAGGCATCAGGTCATTGCCCCGACCCCGCCGCTTGTCTGGCTGCGTCACTACTGCCACCACCTCAAACGCCTCATGGTTGAGCAAGCGTTCTAAGCTGGGTACAGCAAATTGGGGAGTTCCAAGGAAAACAATTTTCATGAATGCAGGCTCTTCAGGCTCTATCGCGGCTCAATCACAATTTCTATGCGACGGTTACGTTGTCGGCTAATGTCGGTGCCATCGTTGGCTAGGGGTTTGCTATGCCCATACCCTGCCACCATCCAGTGGTAATCTTTTCCCAGTTTGGTAGCCAGGTATTGTTCAACCGCAGCGGCTTGCTCAAAGGTACGGGCGCGATCATCCCCTTCAGAGCCTTGGTTATCGCTATGAGCGCCAATACGAATGGTGGCACCCGGATAGCGTTGCAGATCCGTCAAGATCGTATCCAAAATGGTGGCTGAGCCAGGCTGGAGTGCGGTTTGGTTTTTACTAAATAGGGCATCTACGGGCAGCGTCACCAGCAGCGTGTCCCGCCCTGAAACGCGACTCGTAGCCGGGGGGACGCCGGGCTGATCGGTGGGGGTTGGAGAAATCATCGGTGCCGCAAAGCCGGTAGGATTCAGCTGTTGCTGAATGGTTCGAATGCGTTCTTCCAGAGCAACAGACTGTTTTGCCCGCTCATCTTCTGAGATTTGGGGACGATCGCGCAATTTGGTTAGTTCGTTCTGAAGTTGGGTGAGATCTGCCTGAAGCTTTTGTTTGTCTGCTTCAGAAAGTTGAGCAGCCGGGCTACGGGTGCCCGCAGGTAAAGGGGATGCTGAAGGGGCAGGAGATGCTGCGGGTGGAGCCAACCCTAGTATGGTCGGAATTTGCTCTAGTTCAGCCCAGACAGAGCGGGAGCCTTGAACCACTTTTTCCACCCAAGGTGGATCCTGAGTAGGGGGAGCCGGATGGAATTGGGCAACGGCAATTCCTGCTAAGGCAGCAAAACTTCCGCCAACTCCTAGCAGCAGCAGCCGAAAAATCAACACTAAAAATCCCCAGCCTCGACCCGGAGCGGGTGGAGGAGATTGCCGCTTGGGAGGGGCAGGTTGGGGTGTTAAGGATGGGGTCATCAGTTTACCTCCTGTTCCATGCCTGTGATGCTAGCTTACCTTGCCGCAGCATTAAGCAGATTTAAGTAGATTTAAATTCAATAAGATTAGCGAAGTCCAAAACAATGCCCTGGGCGATCGCTTTTTTTTGTGATATACCATTAACTCAATCAGGTTCTCAACATGTGATATCAGCCTCGGTTGAACGACCGTAAAAACCAGTTTTGCTTTGGGTGCAAAGTTTTGCTTTTAGGGCAAGGTTTTGCTTGGGGTACGAAGTACCGCACCCAAGGGCAGGTCGGTTCTTTAACTGAATTTGATGAGATGTGGCTATCGTTCTGAGAACTGACTGCGGAGAAGCTGCTGGGTGATCGGGCTTGTCGCCATCAATGGCACAAGGAATTCATAAATTCATTGGGGTGCTTTGCTGATCTCCCCTGTCTCAAGCGCTGGGATCAGGGAGTTTATTTTTCGCCATAGGCCGATTGAAGTTGCGGAAATCTGAGCGATCGCTCTGAGCTGCTGTCGCTTCAAGCTTCGGAGCTGCGATCGCCTATTGTTCAGATTACTTGCCATCAAGCAGGCTTTCTTTAAAGAAGTGGGATGCTTTGCAGGTCTTTGCCAATTTTTGCCCCCGTTTTTTCTAAATTCTCAAGTTCAGAAGCCAGGTTTGATCCTCCACTTTAGCCTTTTCCCTCTCCTCACCATTTCCCTTCTCCTCACTATGATTTCTCAGCCGACTCAAGTCGATCCAATTGGCAGCCCCCATCCTGTGCCCTGGGGTTGGGTCATGTCCATGTTATCGGAAGGGCGATCGCCCTCTACACCCAGAACCCGCTACTACCGCAGCCGTTCGCTGGTGTCTCCCAACCGGCAATACGCAGCCTATAGCCGGATGCAGATGCAGCTTTCAACCGACTTTACCCAAAATCGAGTCACCAGCATTTTGTTTCTGGAAAACCTCAAAACGGGCGGCTTACAAACGATCGCTGCCTCATCCCCCTTTGCCAATAACCCGTTTGCCGATAGCGCATTTAGTGATAGCGCATTTAGTGATGGCTCATCTCCTGACGGCTCTCCAGAAAGCGCAGCCATGGATCAGCCCGGTACAATCGCTATGCTGATCCCCGTTGCCTGGTCAGAAACAGGCGATCGCATCTTGGCCCGAGAGTTTGAGTCCATCTTTGGTAGCGGCATTGCTTCAGATTTTGGGGTGGTCTGGGAGCAGCACTCCAACCAGGTTCATACTGTAGCGCCAACCCAAATTCACTACAGCAACTCGATTCTGCTGGGTTGGAGTCAGTCCTATCCCGATCGCGCCTTGTTTCGGGCAGGCATGATGGGAGAAGCGGGATCGCTCTATGCTGTAGATGCAGCAGGACATACTCTTCCTGTGGTTGACGATCGTCCCCTCACTTTTGGGCAGGTTGTCAGCAGCATTTGGGCAGGGCCACAAGCTAGCGGACGCTAGAATCCTACAGAAACCGGCTTTTGTCCATCCAGCAGCCTAAACAGGAGGCAGCAGAAGCAACCCCGCTGCTAAAGCGTTAACTCTGCCTGCAGAAAATCGATGAACTGCCGGGCGCTTCTTCCCGATCGCCCATTGTGCCGGGTGGCCCACTGCAAGGCTCGCTGCTCTAGATCCTGTGGGTCTAAAGCAAG
>DATNOY010001073.1:0-2789 GCA_036703495.1 Coleofasciculaceae cyanobacterium | reverse complement strand
TCGGAATGACGACCGTGAAGTCCACCATAGTTTGTGTTAAAACGGCTGAATTGAATGCTGGATGAAAGCTGAATTGAAACAGGTCGCGCTGTTCAACGCATTGCCTGCCGCCTTAGTGTTCCCGATCGCCAGCTTAAACTCCCAAATTTCTCAGTTCGCTGACCGTTCGCTGAGGCTGCCTGCCTGAGCAGTCCAGGCTTTCATGAAAATTTGTTGCAGCTTTGGGCATAATTAGGCATCAACAGGTTGCAACTTGTCTCAATGTGTGTACTTCTCAGCCTCTTTGCCAATTTTGGGAGTTTGAATGAGGAAAAGTATTACAAAATGTTGCAAAGCACTTAAGAGTGTCAACTCAATACCCGAGAATTGTTTCCTGAGATGGTTAAGTTCAAAACCATCGAATCGCTTAGCTCCTTAGCTGGAAGTATCATCCTTCAGTGATGGGCGCTGGTTTAAACATATCCGGTTACATTTTGCTTTTCGGAGGAATCCATCAATGAGTATTGTCACGAAGTCAATCGTGAATGCGGATGCTGAGGCTCGCTATCTCAGCCCCGGCGAACTAGATCGGATCAAGGGCTTTGTTACCTCTGGTGAGCGCCGCCTGCGGATTGCTCAAGTTCTCACCGAATCTCGTGAGCGCATCGTGAAGCAAGCTGGCGACCAGCTCTTCCAAAAGCGCCCCGATGTGGTTTCCCCCGGTGGCAACGCTTACGGCGAAGAAATGACTGCAACCTGCCTGCGTGACTTGGACTACTACCTGCGTCTGATCACCTACGGAGTGGTTTCTGGTGACATCACCCCGATCGAAGAGATCGGAATTGTGGGTGTGCGCGAAATGTACAAGTCTTTGGGAACTCCCATTGAGGCTGTGGCAGAAGGCGTGCGTGCAATGAAGAACGTAGCAGCTTCCCTGCTATCTGGTGAAGATGCTTCTGAAGCAGGTACCTACTTCGATTACGTTATCGGCGCTATGCAGTAAGAGTGCTGAGTACTGAGGGCTAGGTGCTGAGTTGGCAAGCTCCACTCAAATCTTAAAACTCGAACCTTAGAACTTTTTCGATCTTTAGCCTGATAGACATCAACGCATTTTTTAAGGAAGCAAAATCATGCAAGACGCAATTACTGCTGTAATCAACTCCGCTGACGTTCAGGGCAAGTACCTGGATGTAGCTGCTCTGGAGAAGCTGAAGGGCTATTTCTCTAGCGGCGAACTGCGTGTTCGTGCCGCTACCACCATCAGCGCTAATGCTGCTGGTATTGTCAAGGAAGCTGTGGCTAAGTCCTTGCTGTACTCGGACATCACCCGTCCCGGTGGCAACATGTACACCACCCGTCGCTATGCTGCTTGCATTCGTGACCTTGACTACTACCTCCGCTATGCCACCTACGCAATGCTAGCTGGCGACCCCTCCATCCTCGATGAGCGCGTGCTCAACGGCTTGAAGGAAACCTACAACTCCTTGGGCGTTCCCGTTGCTGCTACTGTGCAAGCGATCCAAGCGATCAAAGAAGTGACCGCTAGCTTAGTGGGCGCTGACGCTGGTAAGGAAATGGGCGTTTACCTCGACTACATCTGCTCTGGTTTGAGCTAATTTGCTACTGAGGATTGAGGATTGAGTGCTACGTTGAGAGGTAACTCTGAACTTGGCATTGAGAACTCAAGGCTCATAATTTTTCTAGGTCTGGGCAGTTTGGTATGAGTGCTAGGTAGTCAACGGCAGCTATCGGTTCGCTGTGACGGTCTAGGATTGATGCTAGACTCCCAGACTTGAAGTAATTACCTAAATATTTTCTAGGTTCAAACTCCAGATTCAATCAAAATTTTCCAGTTTACACAGGAGAGTTATAGCTCATGCGGATGTTCAAGATTACAGCCTGTGTTCCCAGCCAAACCCGAATTCGTACCCAGCGGGAACTACAAAACACCTACTTTACCAAGCTAGTTCCTTATGACAACTGGTTTAAAGAACAGCAGCGCATCATGAAAATGGGTGGCAAAATCGTTAAGGTAGAACTGGCAACGGGTAAGCCAGGCGCAAATACGGGCTTGCTATAGAGAGTAAGAGTTCGTAGATTGATCCTTAGATTAATCTGAAATAACGAGTTTCTGGCTTAATTCATGTAATGGCTATGATGCCTGCGAGCTGATGGAATGAATCGCACCTCAGTCAGCTATAGTGCATTCAGCCGCAGGGCATTCAACCAAAATATTCTTTGAGAAAAGCTAGAGAGGTCAGACTGACCTCTTTTTTGTGGCGATTTTTCGTGGCGATTTTTCGTGGCGATTTTTTGCCGCAATTCGGTTTCATTAATGATTTAACTTTCAACTCAGCCGACCTGCGCTACTCTATTTAGACAGCATTTAAGCAAGGGCAGCGATCGCCCAGTGCTGCTGTTGCCCTTTTGCCTCTAGCTTTGCCCTTCCCTTAGTTCCTCTTAGTTCCTCACCCCCTCAGCTCCTGTGAAACTCCGTCACTTGATCCCCTTTTTCGACACCTCCACGCAAGACTGGGCAGCAGAAGCCCGATTTCTGCGCTGGCTGACGTTTCTCTGGTTGTTTATTGGGCTAGTCGTTATGTTTTCGGCCTCTTACCCGATCGCCGATAAAGACTGGGGAGATGGGCTGTACTACTTCAAAATTCAAATCGTTTGGATTTGCATTGGCTTATTGGGGTTCAATGCTCTCGTCCATTCGCCCCTGCGATATGCCATTGGGCTGGCAGACTGGGGCATGCTGCTGATGCTGAGCTTGATCTTACTGACGCTCTTGCCAGGTTTGGGAACAA
>DATNOY010001072.1:0-3015 GCA_036703495.1 Coleofasciculaceae cyanobacterium | reverse complement strand
TGCAGCGATTGGCAACCGAGGAAGCCCATCGTCCCTTCAAACTCACGATCGATCCGTTGCTGCGCGTCACCCTGTTGAAACTGGCTGAAACTGAGCATATTCTGCTGTTGACGCTGCACCACATTATTTCCGATGGCTGGTCAATGGGGGTGCTGATGCAAGAATTAGGAGTGCTTTACACGGCATTTCTGAACGGGCAGCCGTCTCCTCTGGGTGAATTGCCGATTCAGTATGCTGACTTTGCCCACTGGCAGCGCCGATCGCTCCAGGGCGAAATTCTCAAGTCGCAACTGGCTTACTGGGGACAACAGTTAAAGGATCTGCCAGGTCTAAATTTACCGACCGATCGCCCGCGTCCATCCGTGCAAGGATACCGGGGCGCAACTCAACCGCTGCAGCTTTCACCGACCCTCTCTGCTGCCCTGAAAGCATTGGGTCAAGCGGAGGGAGCCACCCTGTTTATGACGCTGTTTACGGCATTTCAAATTCTGCTCTACCGCTACACCGGGCAAACGGATCTCGCAGTCGGAGTGCCGATCGCCAACCGTAATCGCAGTGAGATCGAAGGCTTGATTGGCTTCTTCGTCAACAGCCTGGTGCTACGAACCAACTTGGCTGGCAATCCCACCTTTCGGGAACTCTTGGGACAAGTCCGAGAGGTAGCGCTGGCAGCCTATGCCCATCAAGACGTGCCCTTCGAGAAGCTGGTAGAAGAGTTGCATCCAGATCGGGATTTGAGTCGTAACCCGCTGTTTCAGGTGGTGTTTGCGCTGCAAAATGCGCCAATGCATTCCCTGGATCTACCGAACTTAACGCTCAAGCCGTGGCAGCTTGCCATTGGCACAACCCGCTTTGACCTAGAGTTTCACCTATGGGAGCAAGCTCAAGGACTCAGCGGTTTATGGCAAGAGCCTGCTGAGGGCATCAGCGGCTTTGTGGCATACAACACGGACTTGTTTGATGCTGCCACGATCGCCCGTCTCCTGAACCATTTTCAGACCCTGCTGGAAGCAGTGGTCGCGCATCCTGATCAGCAGATTACAGAGCTATCCATCCTCAGTGTCACCGAGCGCCATCAGCTTTTGAACGCATGGAATGATACTCAACTTGAATACGCCAGCGATACCTGCATCCATCATTTATTTGAATCACAGGCTGCTCAAACGCCCGACGCGATCGCCGTTGTCTGTGCCGACGAACAGTTAACGTATCGGGCATTAGATCAGCGAGCGAATCAACTCGCCCATTATTTGCAGCAGCTAGGGGTATGTCCCGACCGCCTGGTGGGGATTTGCGTCGATCGTTCCGTCGATACGGTTGTAGCCGTATTGGCAGTGCTTAAGGCTGGCGGTGCTTACCTGCCGCTCGATCCGCAGTATCCGCGCGATCGCTTGAGCTTTATGCTGACAGACGCTCAAGTTTCCCTTTTGATCACGCAACAGTCCCTTGTAAACCTTCTGCCCATCGGCGATGCCAAAGTCATTTGCTTAGAAACGCATCGAGAAACCCTCGCTCAGCAAAGCCAGGCTGCTCCCACCGCCAACGTCACGCCTGAAAACCTGGCCTATGTCATCTATACCTCAGGTTCAACAGGCATACCCAAAGGCGTACTGATTCAGCATCGAGGATTGTGCAATGTGGTGACTGCCCAAATTCAGGCATTTCATCTGCCCCTAGGGAGCCGCATCCTGCAATTTAGCTCGTTCAGCTTTGATGCCTGGGTATTTGAGCTACTGCTGGCAGTGGGAGTGGGAGGCACCCTCTACATCGCGCCCCAGGAAGCCCGATCGCCTGCAGCAGAATTGAGTCAGTTTTTGCAAGAACAGGCGATCGCTGCCGCCATTTTGCCGCCAGCAGTCCTAGCCGTCCTTTCAGCAGCAGCCCTCCCTGCGTTGCAAACAGTGATTGCGGGGGGTGAAGCCTGTACGGCCGAGATCATCGATCGCTGGGCCATCGATCGCCGCTTCTTCAACGCCTACGGGCCGACTGAAGCAACCATTTGGGCAACTGTGGCGCAATTGCAGTCTGGTGAATCGCCCTCGATCGGTCGCCCTGTTGCCAACACTCAAATTTATCAGCTCGATGCTCAGCGTCAACCTGTCCCAATCGGCGTTGCCGGAGAATTGTACATCGGTGGTGAAGGCTTAGCGCGGGGCTATCTCAATCGTCCGGAGTTAACAGCAGAACGGTTTATTCCTAATCCCTTTCAGGGGGAAGGGGGAAGCTATCCAACTTCCTCGCCTCGCCTTTACAAAACCGGAGATTTAGCGCGTTATCGCGCCGATGGCAGCTTGGAGTTTTTGGGGCGTGTGGTTGGCCAGGTGAAGCTGCGAGGCTTTCGGATTGAGTTAGGCGAGATTGAAACGGTATTGAGCCAACATGCGATCGTGCAGCAAGCAGTCGTAACGGCGCATTCGCAGCAGTCGGGTAAACAGTTGGTTGCCTATGTAGTCTTGAACCTGAAGGATAAAGCTCTGGCCCTAGAGCAACCATTGCACAGGGAACAGATTGAGCAATGGCAGACGCTCTACGACCAGACCTATGCTCAAACGATTGAAAATACCAGCAAAGATCCCACCTTCAACATCATCGGGTGGCAGAGTAGCTATACCGGACAACCGATCGCCGCTGAACAGATGCGGGAATGGCTGCACCATCGAGTCCAGGCAGTACGCGATCGACACCCCCAGAGAATACTGGAGATTGGCTGTGGCACCGGACTGATGCTATTTCAGCTGGCACCGCACTGCACCGAGTACTGGGCAACCGATTTTTCGTCTGCCTCACTGGATTACATTCGGCAGCAGTTGCCAGTTCAAGCCTTGCCGCAGGTCAAATTGCTGCACCAGTGGGCAGATGATTTTACCCATCTGCAGCCTGCCCACTTTGATGCCGTCATTCTCAACTCCGTGGTGCAATACTTTCCTAGCCTGGATTACCTGGTACAGGTGCTGGAAGGGGCAGTGCAACGGGTGAAACCGGGGGGATTCATTTTTATCGGAGATGTACGAAATT
>DATNOY010001071.1:0-3220 GCA_036703495.1 Coleofasciculaceae cyanobacterium | reverse complement strand
GGCGATCGCTGCGGCCGGGTATCCTGTGGCATAGAGCCTTAGCTCGACTTTATCCATTTTCTAAAACCCACAGTGGCAGAGATTGCGACAGTTCCTAAGAGAGCTGTTCTTTCCGAGTTCTTGACTTTTGCCTGATACCTTCAATCTAGAAGCAGCGTTAAATCTAGAAGCAGCATTGACAGGGGTGTGCTTTGGACTCAGTACTCTGAGTCGCTGGGCAGCTACTGCTCCTAACGGGGATTGCCCTAAGTGTCATCGGCCATTGATTGATACTCAGCTTTAATACTTTGAAAAAGTCAGTACAACTGGCTGCTACTAGGGTTTAGCCGCATGGATTAACAGGATGGATTAAGAGGCGCACTATGGCAAAACTTCTCTCATGTCAATCGCATCCGTTTTGCTATAGTGCGTCAATGTTTTAAGCCTGCCGGCCAAAGGAGTATAAATTTATAGTGCTGAAATGAATAGAGTTTCTGAGACTGCTTACTTAGTGGCAATGTATCGGGCGTTAGAAACTGAACGGCCAGATGCGCTGTTCCAAGATCCCCTGGCTCGAACTTTGGCTGGCGGCAGAGGAGAGCTACTTATAAAGATCTTGGGGGATGAACAGCAAGGCAGAAAAGTCATTGCGATTCGTACTTGTGTAATGGATGAGCTAATTGAACAGCTTGTGAAATCACAAAAAGTTGATGTTGTGATTAATCTGGGAGCTGGACTCGATACTCGTCCTTATCGACTAACATTGCCTCCCGCACTTCGCTGGATTGAAGTAGATATTCCCGATATCCTTGATTACAAAGAGGCGAAACTCCAGCATGAACAGCCTAAATGTTTGCTTCAGCGAATTGGACTAGATCTCACTGACACTAAATTAAGGAATAATTTATTTGCAACCTTAAACTCAGGCGTAATTCAGGCACTTGTAATTACAGAAGGGCTATTGTCCTATTTGTCAGAAGCAGAGGTCAGCTCACTTGCAATGAGCCTTTATGAACAACCTCGGTTTCGGTGGTGGTTATTTGAGTTGACTCCAGCACTTGCGCTAAAGCGATCGCGAAATAACTGGAACCAAAAAATATTTGAACAATACTTTAACGAAAACAAAAAAACTGGATTTTTGTTTGTCCCGGCAAATGGAGTCAATTTTTTTCAACAGTACGGTTGGAGATTAAAGGAGTTTCGATCTATTTGGGAGTCGCTGCGATCCAAGCGCAGGATACTATTTCCAAGTTTTCTAGGACTGCTGTTGCGGTGGTTTGCCAAGTCTTACTGGAAAGCAGTCAATCAAGAAGCAGGCATTGTTCTACTTGAGCGGAGACCGTAAATCAAAACGCTGATCATTGCTCTGGAACTTAGCATACTTCTCAACAACTTTCACCTCCGAGAAAATAGACAGCTACCATCAATCATATTAAAGTTCGGGAGGGGCTGAACGCTTTACAGGATGCCCTGATATAGCCGTTGCATCAAGGCTTGCCAATGGGGCGATCGCACCAGCCTATCTGCATCAAAGCATCCCCCATATTCCAGTTCGTAGCGGTTGAAAAACTCAATCCATTGCACAATCGCTTCTGTCCAAGTGCCAGGGCGGTAATCAAAGGCTCGCTCTAGATAAACAGCCATTGCTTGCACCTGTTGAGTATGGTAGAGCCGCCAAGCAATCCAAATTAAGGTGTAGTAGCGGCTCTCACGTTCCACTTGGCGAATTGCGGGTGGCAGATCCGATCGGGCAAAAAACTGTTCGAGGACGGCCCAGCATTCCTCTGCCTGAACCAGCGTATTCAGCGAGTCATTTTGGTCATGCTGGCGGTAGAGTGTGGTTACCTGACGCACCCACCTGGACTGACAGCCCAGCAAAACCAGCCGCTGCACCAAATCCACATCGCAGGCTTGCTGAAACTGAGTCGTTAAGCCGTTCACCTGCTGCAGCCAATCCCGACGAAACAACATAGCGCTAAACAAAACAGGCATTCGTCTGATCCAGGCAGGTGCATCTAAGTTGGGGACGTCATGCCACGGTTCAATATCGGCTAGTGAATGGCCTTGAGCATTGACCAATCGCCAACCGCTATGGATGATCCCTAGCTCTGGATGGTCATCAAAACACTTCACTTGCAGGGCCAACTTATCCGGCAGCAGCAGATCATCTTGATCCAGGAAGGCGATAAACTCTCCCTGTGCTAACGCTAATCCTCGGTTGCGGGCAGCCGCTACTCCCCTATTTTCTTGCTCAACGGTCTGAATGCGATCGCCATAGGTCTTGAGAACCTGGACGGTTTGGTCGGTGGAACCATCATCAACCACAATAATTTCGTAGTCTGTATAGGTTTGGTTGAGCACACTGTCTAAAGCGGCCGCAATGAAGCGATCGCCATTGTACGTGGGCACAACAATACTGACTCGTGGCATGAGGACAACAGATTGAGACAGTTCATCCCCCAACTATAGCTGTTCCCAATTGCGGGCAGTATGGAATATGTTTTGAAAGCTTCGCGAGGCTCTCAAAAAATAGTTTGGTTGGAGTCAAGCGCACTGGACAACTGCTAGGGATTAGGTTTCTCCAAAGCTTGCAGCTTTTTGGTGAGTGCGTCAATGTCCTGCTGCTGTTGCTTAACAATCCTGAATAGCGTTGTAACGGTTTCTCGATTATCTTGCACCGCTTTAGTTAGAACTGCTACAACATCCATGATTTTGATGGCCTGTTTATCCGATGAAACTAATAAATCCGGCGTATTTTCAACCATAAATCCTGCCTGGAGTCCTGCCTGGGGGTCAGCTTTATAGGTGAACTTGACAGGATTGAGCGCTTTCAGAATTGCTCCTGCTTCGGAGCCATCCAGATTGGTAATATTTTCCTTTAAAGCTTGGGCAGAAAGTTGCTGAAACGTAGTACTGCGAGACTCGCGGGCAAATGCTTTGCCCTCTACAAACAGATTGCCATTGACAAAAAGAGCGGCATCTGGGGGAGGGGAACCACCATTGACGCTGAGCTGACCGGCGATCGCTACTTTACCAGTATCTTTAGAAATAGTGAGGCGTAGCGTGTCGCCCGTTTGCAGCAATAGGTCTGAGTTAGCTCCACTGCTGAGCTTGCCAAATTGAGTAATCAGGCGATCGCCCTGTACAGTACCGTTAATGTCTAACTTTTGAGTTGCCGTAAAGTTTTTACAGCGAATATCTCCATCCACGAAGAGGGCTGTATCAGGTAGATTGTCTGGAA
>DATNOY010001070.1:0-3690 GCA_036703495.1 Coleofasciculaceae cyanobacterium | reverse complement strand
GGTGTTGATCCCAATGCTACCCCTGATGTTGGGGCGATACTGGGCGATACTTCAGCAGACGCCGCAGCTGATCCAGCAGCAGACAAAGCAGCCCCCGATCCCAACACTGACCAAGCGGCAGCCGAAGCAGAGCAAACGATCGCTGACCTTGCCGAAGCCGAGGAAGACACAGCTGATCTACTTGCAAAAGCAGCGGTGGTTGACGCTAAAGCACCCGTTGAGGATTGGGTGAAGCAGATCAAGTCTGCGGTTGACAATGCTGAGTCATTGGAGGCGTTGCAAAGGGCGATCGCTAATCTTTACCCCAAGCTAAATGGCGCAACGTTTGCTGAGGTGATGGCGCAGCAAATGGCGATCGCGCAGCTTGCGGGACGGTATGAGGTGATTAGGGAGTCTAGCGACGATGTTGACTTTAGGGAGTATGCAAGGGATCGTAATGGCAGATTCGCGGCAGTTGCCAGACGGTTGGCAAGGGAAGGAAACGTTGATAAATTAACGCAGATAGCAGAGAAGTTGGAGTCATCCAAATTTGAAAAAGATTGGGATGCCGCCAATATTTATCATGCGCAAGCTGACCTTCTTAATAGCGCTCCCAAAAAAGCATTCAACCCCAGAAAAACGGAAAAAGAGGTCAACTCACTTATTAGGCGAAACTTGGATGGTGCTCTAGATAAAAAAGCGGAGGAACTTTACGAAAAAGCTGCTGAGCTAGAGAACGGATCAAACCAAAAGCTTGCTGAACGCGCTCGCAATCTTGCCTATGACGCAGAGACAGCATCAGGCGATATAGCAAGCAAGAGAGAATACAGGCAAAGGGTGAAAGACCTTGGAAAAGAGAAGCCACACTCTTATGAAGTTGAACCAGACGGCTCAGTCAAGATCGGAGTAACAAGCAACTATCCATTGCTTTCCGACTCTTTCAAATACGAGCCGCTGGTGACAACAGATAAATCTATAGTCGATCGCCTAAAGCAAGCTAAGTCTGAGGGGGAGAGGCAGGTCATCTTGTCGGATACCTACTATGATTTGCTGCGAAAAGACGATCGCTACAAAGCATTTCTAAGATCAGAAGACGATCGCTTGTTTGAGAAAATCTATGGTCGCAAACCTGACAGGGAAGCCGATGTATTCAAGAACCTCGCCAATCAAAGGCTGGAAGATGAAAAGTCAAGGGGACGGATTGGATACATTCACCTAGGAGGGGGTAAAACTTACGACGATATTGTCAAGGATTCAGGCGTGAAAGAAGCCGATCGCTTAGCCAGGGAGTTATTCGAGAAAAAAGAGCGTGAGAATTTTAGGTTTTCAGAAAACGAGGCGGACTTTGTAGAGTACGTGAGGCACACTCTTGGCAATGGCAACTTAACTTAAACGTGAGGAAAATAATGCTAGATTTTCAGTCGCAACTTGAACAAATTGAACGATCGTTTGAACTGGAGCTAGTCAATGCGATCGGGCTTGACTACGCCGCAGAACTGCCTGAGAGCGCCACCCCCGAACAGATGGACAAGCTTGCTCCAGCGTTCCTAAAATTCATCCTCCAGAGCGGCGATCGCGGTTTCAAGGATGGGGTGGATGGGTTTATCGTTCCTCCCTCGTCTAAAAACAATTGGCTGTATAACGCCGACGAGGATGCTTTTGTTGGGCAGTTCTACGATCAACGTCCCAACGTTCGCCGCGTGTTTAGCTTTAAGATTGAACGCACCGGGGATGGGTGGGAGTCTAACGTTCAGGCAGTCAGCGGGGTGGAGTAGTGCCTGACACTGCCGCGACTATCAATTTAACCCGGCAGCCGTTTGAAAAAGCGATCGCTTTTCTGCGTGAGAAAACTGCGATTCCCAGCACTGAGTGGGATCAGATCTGGGCAGAGGCACAGGACTATTGTTTCTCGATCACGGGTATCACTAGAGCAGATATCCTTGCCGATATTCAAGAAGCAATCGCCCAGGCATTAGAGAACGGGACTCCCCTCAGTCAGTTCAAAAAGGATTTTCAAGCGATTGTCACCAATAAGGGGTGGATTCCCCCTGAAGGGCTAGACACCCCATGGCGGTTGGCTTTGATATTTAACCAAAACATTCGCGGGGCATACGCGGCAGGGCGATCGGAGCAGCTTGATGACCCCGATATTCTTGCGGCGCGGCAGTATCGAATGTATCGCCACCGCGACTCACGGCACCCCCGTCCGGCTCATTTAGCGCTTGATGGCAAAGTGTTCTTGGCTCAAGACCCAGTCTGGGCAACGATTATGCCCACCAACGGGTTTGGGTGTCGGTGCGCTGTGTTTGCTTTGAGCGATCGCGACTTAGAGCGCCGGGGTTTGTCCGTGTCTGAACCGCCCAAGGGCACGGTGCTGATCAAGGATAGGCAGACCGGGAAAACGATGCGCGTTCCTTCGATTAACGGGCAACCGATCGCGGAGCCAGGGTTTACCTACAACCCAGGACGGGGACTGAAGGAGCAACGGGCAGCGGTAATCCAAGATGCGATCGATCGACTGCCCCCAAACTTGCAGGCAAAAGCCAAGGATTCGATCGGTGGAAATAACCGTAAAGCTTGATGATGTCAAAGTTCGAGGACAGATTGAGACCATCAAAAAGTTTCTTGCTAATCCATCCCCCGCCCTAAAAAATATTGGCGAGTACTACCTTGGGGAAATTGACGAGAACTTCAAAAAGGAATCAGGGGCAAATGGCAAGTGGAAGCCGTTAAGCCCTGGATATGCCCTGTGGAAATCTCGTCAACCCAATGCCATCCAAAAAAAGTTGCAGTTCACTGGCACGATGCGGGCGGGCATCAACTACGAGGTGACGGGCAACCAGGTCAGTATCGGGAGCGATCGCATCTACGCTGAACGACAAGAAAAGAATCGATCGTTTCTTCGCCCCACTAATGCCCAAGCTAGAGAGTTTGGGGCGATCGTTGTTGATTATTTGCAATCGCTGGAATAGCTAGGCGTTCACCTCTCAGGCATCCTACGGCAACAGTTAACGGGATGCCGCCGTGAATTTAGATTTTTCTAGCGAGTCCGATCGCACCCTCGAAATATTCCGCGCCGGGACTCATACGGCGGCTAACGGAATCCAATTAAATTTTACGCAACAACATCTGCAAGAGATTGCAGATGGCTACGACCCCAACCATCACGAAGCTCCGGTAGTGTTGGGTCACCCTGCCGACAATTCGCCTGCTTATGGGTGGATCAAGGGGTTGCAGGTAGTGGGCGATCGCCTTTACGCGACACTGCACCAACTTAACCCCAGTTTTGTTGAGGCAGTGCGCAACGCTGCCTATAAAAAGGTTTCTGCATCGTTCTACACCCCTGAATCCTCGGCTAATCCTAAGCCGGGGCGTTTCATGCTGCGCCACCTTGGTTTTCTCGGTGCTCAGCCGCCTGCTGTCAAAGGGTTGGCTCCGATTCAGTTCAGCGAGGGGGATGACAAAGAATCACAAGCGATCGCTGTCCTTCAGTACCTCGAAGGATTGGCGATCGATCTTGGCGTTGGTGAAGACGAACCGGGGACTATCACCTTTTCCGATACCGCGATCGGACTGAATCAGCCTGTGACACTGAGCTTGGCTGAACTGCTTGGCATCCTACAGCAAAGCGCCTCCGCCGAATCAGCTGAGGACGCGGAAGACGACGAATCAGAGGAAACGGATAGCGCTGATGAGGAACAAGAGATGACC
>DATNOY010001069.1:0-2989 GCA_036703495.1 Coleofasciculaceae cyanobacterium | reverse complement strand
CGGCACAAGATAGCTTAAATGCATTGCTCGATCGGCTAGAGGCTCATTTGCCAGCTCAGCAACGCCGCGATTATCGAGTCCTGTATCTGCCTCAGCCCACCGTCAACGCCATTGCCATACCGGGCGATCGCATCTTGATCTACCAGGGTTTGCTAGCTGAGATGGAGTCAGAAAATGAGCTAATGATGGTATTGGCCCATGAGTTAGGACATTTTGCTCATCGCGATCATCTGCGGCAGTTGGGGCGGGGCTTGCTGCTGCAAGTGGTCATTGCCGGAGTCATGGGAGATGCGGGCAGTTTACAGGCGATCGCGCTTTCGGGGGCGACAGCGTTGGACAACTCCCGGTTTTCCCAAAGTCAGGAATATAGTGCCGATGCGTTTGGGCTGATGCTATTGCAGCAAACCTACGGGCAGGTGGCCGGCGCAACTGACTTTTTTGCCCGGCTCAGCCAAGCGGCAGGTGCCAATTTTGATTTTTTGGCCACCCATCCCGGTTCAGACCAACGCGTACAGCGTTTGCAGCAGCTAATTCAAACCCAAGGATATCGGGTAGGAACGCGATCGCCCCTACCCGATATCCTGTCACAGCCCTAAATTTTTCTAGCGCTTTTCTCTATAACCTCTATTGCTCTATTGCAAGTTGAAGCCTCTACCCTACCTGCTGCCGTTTCGATTCCCACTCCTCGCGGCTAATTTCGCGGCTGCGTCTGGGGGATTGTCCAAAAGGTTTAGCTTGAATTTTGCTGGAGGCAGGCGATCGCTGCGGTAAATTGCCCTGGTTGCGGTGATGAAAATCTGCTGCCCGACCATCTCCGGCGTGCTGCATATAGCGAACGAAATCTGCCTTGGTTTTGGGATCGGTTTGTTCATCTAAATAGCGACCGACTCCCCAAGCTTCAGCTGCATTCTTAAACGCATCTGCGGTTGCCCGTTCAATGGGTGTGCCTCGCGCCATATTTTTGCCGCTGCTGCTCAGCAGCATAATATCCGCATTGCCAACGCCCTGTTTTGAAATGCTGCCGATGGTAATGGTGCAAGTAATTGCACAATAGTCCCCTAGATAAGAAGGGGCAGAATAGGAAACTTCCCAGTCTGGGCAAACTTCATCAAACCGTTCACGAATGAGTTGCCAGGGGATGTAAAACCACTTGCCTCCTCCGGGTAAATCTCGTTCTTTGTGAACTTCCGGAGGAAACCAGGCTTTGAGTTGGGTAATGATGTCTCGAATATCCATAGTGCTCTCTAAATAGGCAGTGCGGGAGGAATCTTCGGTCAGCAAGGCTGGGTCTAGCCGAGCCGCATCGGGCGAGGAGCGATCGCGATAGGTTGAAACCAGCATGGGCATAAAAAAATGAGATGACTGGCACGAGAGCGCCGATCCAAAAACCAGATTTCTTTGACCAGAAGCCTTCAAATTTCAGGGGAGGTGAGGATGAAAAATCTGGTTTCTATAGGTGGGTCCTAGGTATGTGGGTCTGGGTATATGGGTCTAGGTGCGTTTCTAGGTGTTGTCCAGCATCCTCATCCATCCTCGGAATTGAGAAGGTTAATCAAATTCTGACTTGGTTCAATTATAGTACATATGAACTAAGTTGTCTTGTTGCAGGCGATGACTCCTCCCCACAGCCAGTCTTGCTGATCTGACTCGCCATGCCTCTCTAAAAGAACGAGTTTGCTAGCCTGCGTCTATAGCGCTTTGCACTCGACTAAAACCAGGATATTTTTTGAAAACTGCGGGAAGCCTCAAAAAATATCTTGTACGGCACGCACATGAGAACCGCTATAGCAATTTTCAACTGAGTGAAGTACGGATTATTTTTTAAAAGCCTCGCTTCGCGAGGCTTTTAAAAAATAATCTGGTTTTAATCGAGCGCGAAGCGCTATATAGAGCCACAGAATGAACAACCAGAGGGACAATCGAATGCAATCTGGCTCAAAAATTAGCGGACTTGGGCGGGCAGCGTCGCTAGGTCAATGGGCGAAAGATATCTGACAACCGGATCTTCAGTCAGCAGGGATCGCAGCTCAGCTAAATCTCCTCGTTCCACTCGCCAGGCAATGTAGCCCTGCTGCTGTTCAACAGAATTCCACTGCTGAATCAGAACAAAGCGATTGGAGTTGTTTTGTTCGCGAACCGTCCAACTGTAGTTAATCCCCGAAGCCAGGCGAGTTGTGGGGATGACTCCTGAACTGTTGAGATGACGTTCCAATGCTTCCGGATCTTTGGCGATCAGTTCCACAGTGACGATCACGGGGGTGGCATTTGCGGGAGCAGGGATAAATGGGGGATAGTCCCTGAGCTGTGGGGCAAGTTGCGTAGTCATGGGGGTAGTCTCCTTGGTTGGGGTAATAGTTTGGGTCAATACTTGAGCGGATGCTTGAGCCAATATCTGTTCTCTGTTGCCAGTCGAGGGGGCGGTGAATACAGCTCCTGCAAACAGTCCTAGCCTGAGGGCATGACGACGGGTAAAAAGACCATTGCCCCTGTCCCTTAGACAGCAGCAGTCAGTTGCGAGGATTGCTGTTTCAGGAGCGCCACCATCGCTTCAGCTACCCCTGCTGCGGAGGCTGGATTTTGCCCCGTCACCAGGCGATCGCTCACCACGGTTTTGGCCTGAAAATTGGGTGCTTTCTCTACCGTTGCCCCCCGCTCGATCAGCTTTTCCTCTAATAAGAACGGCACCACATCGGTGAGTCCAACCGCTGCTTCTTCCTCGTTGGTGAAGGCAGACACGACCTTGCCAGATACCAGATAGTCCTGGTTTGAGAGGCGGATGTTGACCAAGCCAGCAGGGCCGTGACAGACCGCACCGACAACGCCACCTTGCTCGTAAATGCTGGCGGCCAGTCCAGCCAGATCGGCATTCTCCGGAAAATCCCACATGGTGCCGTGCCCGCCTGCGTAGAAGATGGCGTCATACTCCGATGGATTGACCTGAGTAGGATGCAGGGTATTTTCGACTTGGGCCATCTTGGCAGGATCGTCG
>DATNOY010001068.1:0-3642 GCA_036703495.1 Coleofasciculaceae cyanobacterium | reverse complement strand
GGAGTCACCTGGGCAAATTCTCAGGGACTCCGCTAGCAGCGGCTCCATTTATAAAGAAGTTCCATGCTTTCCCAGCGAGCCTGACGGAGTTGCGTCAGGATAGAGATACAGTGACGTAGCAATAGAAACCCGGACATGATTGAGCATGATGTCGTAATTGTGGGCGGCGGACTGGCCGGCACCCGCGCAGCAGTGGAAATCGCCAGAACCGACCCTCGCTTGAGCATAGCTGTGGTTGCTAAAACCCACCCGATTCGATCGCACTCGGTTGCAGCCCAAGGCGGCATGGCAGCCACCCTAAAAAACGTTGATCCGGAAGATTCTTGGGAAGCCCATGCTTTCGATACCGTCAAAGGGTCTGACTATCTGGCCGATCAGGATGCGGTAGAAATCCTGACGCGCGAGGCTCCAGATGTAGTGATTGACCTGGAACATATGGGCGTTCTGTTCTCTCGTCTGCCCGATGGGCGGATCGCCCAACGCGCCTTTGGCGGACATTCCCACAATCGCACCTGCTATGCCGCTGACAAGACAGGTCACGCAATTTTGCATGAGCTGGTCAGCAACTTGCGGCGCTACGGCGTGCAGATTTATGACGAATGGTATGTGATGCGGCTGATCCTGGAAGAAGGTCAGGCAAAGGGGCTGGTGATGTATCGGATTCGCGATCGCCACCTCGAAGTGGTGCGCGCCAAAGCCATTATGTTCGCTACAGGTGGATACGGACGGGTTTACAACACCACCTCGAACGACTACGCTTCTACCGGAGATGGCTTGGCCATGACGGCCGTTGCCGGATTGCCCCTGGAAGATATGGAATTCGTCCAGTTTCACCCCACCGGACTCTATCCTGTAGGCGTGCTGATCTCGGAGGCCGTCCGGGGCGAAGGCGCTTACCTGATTAATAGTGAAGGCGATCGCTTCATGGCAAACTATGCCCCTAGCCGCATGGAATTAGCCCCGCGAGACATCACCTCCCGCGCCATCACCCGCGAAATTCGGGCAGGTCGAGGGGTCTATCCAGACGGGACTGCCGGTGGACCCTGTGTCTATCTGGATTTGCGGCACATGGGCAAAGAGAAGATCATGAGCCGGGTGCCTTTCTGTTGGGAAGAAGCCCATCGGCTGGTGGGTATTGATGCCGTGACGCAGCCCATGCCGGTACGCCCGACCGTCCACTACTCCATGGGTGGCATCCCAACCAACACGGATGGGCAAGTGCGAAGCGGCATTGGCGATGGGCTGGTACCGGGTTTCTTTGCCGCCGGAGAAACGGCCTGTGTTTCGGTGCATGGGGCCAACCGCCTAGGCAGCAACTCTTTGCTAGAGTGCGTGGTTTACGGTAAGCGCACAGGAGCGGCGATCGCGCAATATGTGCAAAACTGCAAGCTGCCTGATATCCAGGAGCAGCCTTACTTAACTCAAGCCCAACAGCAAATTCAAACGCTGATTGACCTCCCCGGACAATACCGGATCAACGAAGTGCGGCAAGCCTTCCAGGACTGCATGACCAACCACTGCGGCGTCTTCCGGACTGAATCGGTGATGCAGGAAGGGCTGGAGCAACTGCAAGGCATTCGCCAAAAGGCCCAGCAGATTTACCTGGATGAAAAAGGCACGGTGTGGAATAGCGAACTGGTAGAGGCGCTAGAGCTACAGAGTTTGCTGATCGTGGGTGAAATGATCCTCACAGGGGCACTGAACCGGCAAGAAAGCCGAGGGGCACACTGTCGGGAAGATTTTCCCGATCGCAAGGATGCCGACTTCCTCAAACACACGATGGCGTTCTACTCCCCCGCAGGCATCAACATTAACTATCGTCCTGTCGCCATCACCCAGTTTGAACCGAAAGAGCGCAAGTATTAGGCGTTATCGCGTTGCTCCCGCTTGTCAGGTGCAGGGGCAACGCCCCTGCACCCCGTCTACTTTTTACCCGTCTAATTTTTATAAGTTTGCTATAGAATCTCAACGAGGCGATCGCCCTTCTAGAAACCAGATGACGGCAGAACAGGTAATCTTCTCCGTCCCTATTTCCCATTCCCCCTGCCAACTCCACAATGAACACCCAAACCGGCTTTATCCTAAAAGTTCTAGTTCTATCTATAGTTCTTTCGTGGGCCATTAAATATGTTGCCCCCAGCTTTGCCATCCCCACAACCAATCTCAATGCCTTGATTGGGGTGCTGCTGCCTACGGTCATGATGGCGATCGCCCTTAGCTGGCGTGCTTTGCGGGCAGGCGCATAGAAGAATCAGTTGGGCCGAATCGAGCGGGCGGAGTCAGTCGAGCAGAATCAGTCCGGTGGAGTCAGTCAGCCTGCTACCGTTTCAGACTGAATCCATTGAGCTTGCCGAACAGCAGCTTACCGGAAAGGCTCTGAAAGTACACCGCCCCGATCGTCCCTAAGAACAGCACATATGCGATCGCCTGTACCTGATACAGCCGTTGCGTGTAGCCTAAGAGCGCGCTCAGCAACAGCCCTGGAAATTTATCTTCAGGCAGAACCTTAGAAAAATCCCAAACGGCAGGACCTAAGATGCAGGAATGAACTTTGGTAAAGTGCTCATAGTAAAAGCATAGCGATTCTGAGGCGCGGCTTTGGCTAGACAGGGTTTGCATCACTTTATCGAAGTGACCCAGTGCCGTTACCACTAACCCGGCCACAATCAGCAGCAGCAAGATCCCCATGATTTTGAAAAATTGCCGCAGGTTCAGCTTAATGCCCCACTTAAACAGCAGCACGCCAACCGAGGCAGAGGCCAGCAAGCCGGCCAAGGCTCCCAGGGCTGGCAAAACCCCTTGCTGAAACTTGGCAGCGATAAACACGACGGTTTCAAACCCTTCCCGCAGCACTGCGAAAAAAACTAGGCTAAACACACCCCAACCTGCTGCCCTGCTCGTATCTCGCTTCAAAGCAGCCGATAGCCCTCCCTCAACCATGCCTTTCATGGATTTTGCCTGCTGGGTCATCCAAATCAGCATCCAGCTCAGCAGGGCGATCGCCACGACGCTAAAAATACCTTCCATCAAAAATTCGGCAGCAGGACTCAAAGCGCCTAGGGACTGAAGAATCCAGCTAAACAGCAGTCCCACCAGCACACTGGCCCCAATGCCACCCAGGACACCCAAGTAAACCCAGCCATTCAAGCGCGATCGATTTGCTCTGCGCAGGCAGGCCAGCACAATCCCAACGACCAGAGCCGCCTCGACCCCTTCCCGCAAAGTAATGATAAAGGTAGGTAAAACAGAGCTAAAGTTCATCGATTTTTAGATTCTGGTAAATGGAAGCAGTGAATTTCTAGGGGTGGTTGGTGCGATGCCAGCTGATGACAGCTATTGGATGAGCGCTGCTCATCAGGTGATGAGCAGCAAATCAGAGCATCTAGCTGGTTTCTAAGCTGTTGGCCTTTAAACGTGGGCTTTTAGGCTGTTGGCTTTTTTAATGAAGCAACTACCTGTTCAATGGCTTTGACCTGATTGGCAACCTCGTCAGCGGAAACGACTGGAGCGGTGGGGGGGACAGGCTGAGTCCAGGCTTTAGACAAGGTATCTAGCTTCGATCGCAGATCTTTAGCGAGTGCAGCATTCTGTTGAGTCAGTTTTGGCTCAATGCTCTTAAATAATGTGTCTTTGACGTAGGCA
>DATNOY010001067.1:0-3587 GCA_036703495.1 Coleofasciculaceae cyanobacterium | reverse complement strand
TTAAAGTTTCAGCTGGAAAGTTTTCAAAGTCAGGCAATGGGAACAGTCCGTCAATATGGCGTGATTTTGCCGCCAGGCTATGCTCGGTCACCCCAGCGCCGCTATCCTGTCATCTTTTTGCTGCATGGGGGGCATGATGATGCGCGGGCCTATGCCGATAAGTATGCGATCGCCCCCATTCTGCATCAACTGTATCAAAGCCGGGCTTTGCCGCCTGCAATTGTGATTACGCCCGATGGTAACGATGATCGCGGTTCTAGCCCGCTTTGGGATCCCCAGTATTTTGATGGGGCGCATGGCAAAATCGGTACCCTGATCGGCTCAGAATTGGTCAAGTTGGTCAAGTCGCGCTATCGCACCTTAAATGATCCAAAATTTTGGGCTATGGGCGGATTATCGTCTGGCGGTTGGGGCGCGTTCAATATTGGCTTGCGTCATTTAGATCATTTTCATACCCTGTTTAGCCATAGCGGTTATTTTACAGACGGTAGCGGTGCGGCAAATAGCCCCGAAAACATTGTCAAATCTTTGACGCATCAGCAGCGCCAAGTGTTGCGCGTGTATCTTGATGTCGGGCAAAATGACTCGGAGTTTGTGGCTTCGACTCAAGAATTTCATCAAACTTTGAATAAACTGGGTATTGCTAACCAGTTTCATATTTTCCCCGGTGGGCATGGGCTATCGGGCGCAAATATTGGTTGGAATTATTTTCATAAACATCTGGTTGATTCATTAAGCTATGTGGGTAGGCAGTTCAAACAAGCCGGACTCCAGTAAACCGGACTCTAGTAGTCCGCACTCTACGGGCTGGTCATATCTCAAACGGGGACAGATGTTAGCAAAACGGACTCGCATTGGACTCTGGTTTACGGTGCTGACGACAGGATTGGTCGGCATCGTTAACCTTATTTCTGCCGTGACGCCCGGTTTGCCGGGTCGAGTCCACCTGCTGTCCGAAATTTTTCCGTTTGCAGTTAGAGCTAGCGGACATTTGTTTGCTGCTATTACGGGGTTTCTGCTGCTCACCCTGGCTGCCAATTTGCTGCGGCGTAAGCGGGTGGCTTGGTTGGTGACAGTCGTCCTGCTGGTTGTGTCTATCATTAGCCATTTGATCAAAGGGTTGGATTTTGAAGAAATTGCCCTTTCTAGCGTCCTGTTGGTGCAACTGCTCTGGATGCGCCGAATTTTTACGGCCCAGAGCGATCGCCCTTCCATGGCTCAAGGTTTACGTGTCCTGGTATTTGCCCTCCTGTTTACGCTAGCCTACGGCACGATCGGGTTTTACCTGCTGGATACTCACTATTCCCAGAACTTCAGTTTGGTAGAAGCGATCGACCAAACGCTAGCTATGTTTTTCACAGAAGATAATGCTGGACTCTACCCCACTACCCGGTTTGGCCGATATTTTGCTAATTCCATTGGCATGATTGGGGCGGTGACGCTAGGCTATGCTGCCCTAATGCTGCTCCGTCCAGTACTGCTGCGGTTTGGCTCTGCGCCTGAAGAACGGCGACGCGCCCGCACCATTGTCGAGCAATACGGGCGATCTTCGCTGGCTCGTTTTACCTTGCTAGAAGATAAAGCCTACTACTTTAGCCCGTCGGGGCAAAGTGTTGTAGCCTATGTGGCTAAGGGACGCGGTGCGATCGCCTTGGGGGATCCCATTGGCCCACCCGAAGACGTTTGGGACACGATCAGCGGCTTTCAGCAGTTTTGTGCTTGCAATGATTGGTATGCTGCCTTTTACCAAACGCTGCCGGATTATCTAGACTGGTATCAATCGCTAGGGTTTCGAGCCTTGAAAATTGGCGAAGAGGCGATCGTGGATCTGACCCGGTTTTCGTTAGAAGGGAAAGCCGGTAGACGCTTGAGGCCGGCCATCAACAAGATGGTGAAATTAGGATATCGAATTGAATTCTATCAGCCGCCGCTTTCGGCCAGTTTTTTGAAAGAGCTACGGGCAGTGAGCGATGAGTGGCTCAAGCTGGTCAACGGTTCTGAGAAAAAGTTCTCTCTGGGTTGGTTTAGTGAAGAGTATTTGGGCAGCTGCGAAATTGCTGCCGTCTATGCGCCTAATGGACAAATCACGGCGTTTACCAACGTTGTCTCGGAATACCAACTAAACGAAATTACGATCGACATGATGCGGCATCGCGCCGATATGGAAAATGGCACGATGGATTTTCTCTTCATCTCGCTCTTCCAACACTTTAAAGAGCAAGGCTACGCCAGCTTTAATTTGGGACTGTCGGCATTGGCAGGGGTAGGAGAGCAAGAGCAATCTAAGCGGCTAGAAAAGGGAATGCGCTATCTCTATGAACACCTCAACCAGTTCTACAACTTTCAAGGATTGCATGAGTATAAAGACAAGTTTCATCCTCACTGGGAGTCGCGCTATCTGATCTACCCCAGCCTCATGGCGTTGCCCGAGGTGGTGGTGGCCCTGATTCGAGCCGATTCGGGCGATCGCCTGCTGGATTATTTCAAACCCGGATCATGAGGCCCGGATCATGAGGCGGTTACCGGCTCACTGGCTGCCAGCTTTGCTGGGAATAACCCTGTTTGTGGCCTCTCTTTGGGCCATTAATCAGGAATTACAGCAAGATTCGCCTGCAGAAATTCTCCGGGTGCTGCGGACAACTTCCAAAAGCAGCGCCATGCAGGCGATCGGGTTAACAGCTCTGAATTATGGAGTCATGACGGGCTACGATGCTTTAGCGGTGCGATCGGTCGGCTGTGTGCTGCCTTTTGCCAATACGGCCTTAACTGCCGTCATCAGCTACGGCATTAGCAATACGGTAGGGCTGGCTTTGCTGAGCAGCAGTGCGATTCGCTACCGCTTCTACAGCGGAAAACTGTCGCCGCTTCAGATTGCCCAGGTGAGTTTTTTCTGTCACTTCAGCTTTTGGCTAGGACTCTGTGCCGTTGCGGGCGGCATCTTTCTCTTGCAACCCGTGGCTGTCCCTGCACAGATTCCGCTGCCCTTTACTTCGGTTCAGCCCTTGGGCATTGGCTGTTTAGCAGTAGTGGGGGGCTATGCCAGCTGGAATTTTTTCAGCGGCAAGGCGCTTCGCCTGGGGCATTGGGTTTTGCCCCATGTGCCGATGGGGCTATGTCTGGGACAAATTGCGATCGCGGCGCTTGACTGGTTGCTGGCGGCGATGGTGCTGTATGTGCTGCTGCCGGGGAACGCGATCGCATTTGCCAGTTTCTTTGGGATTTACCTACTGGCGCAAATTGCCGGGATTTTCAGTAATGTGCCAGGGGGTCTGGGCGTGTTTGAAACCGTCATGCTGCTATTGCTGTCCCCTGCTGGTTCGTCGGCTGCGCTGCTCGGTGTCCTATTGGTTTATCGAGGTATTTACTATTTCTTACCGTTGATTGTGGGTTTGGTGTTGCTGGGTTGGTATGAAGTTAGGGGGAGACAGTCCAGGTAAACCGCAGGGGTTGAGCCTGCGGTTGGCATCCTCTATTACTCCGGCAATATTGGAGAAGACCTAAACCCTCAGGGTTTGATTGTGGGCGAAGCGCGCCCCACAACTTGTTGACTTTGGACTAAATCGCGTCAAATTTCTGAAAGCCTCGCG
>DATNOY010001066.1:0-7256 GCA_036703495.1 Coleofasciculaceae cyanobacterium | reverse complement strand
CTGGCTCCAGAATTCAAGCAAACTATTCTCGATCGCCAAAATGCCTGGAGAGAAGTGCTGATGACGGCTGCCCAGCTGGGGATTCCCGTTCCGGCTTTCAGCGCCTCGCTAGACTATTTTGATAGCTACCGTCGCCAGCGTCTCCCCCAAAACCTCACCCAAGCCCAGCGTGACTACTTTGGGGCTCATACCTTCGAGCGCACGGATAAGCCCAGAGGCGAGTTTTTCCACGCCGAGTGGTTTTAGGGCACAGGCCTTTTCCCTCTCCTGCAGGAGAGGGAACCCAAAATTTACCCAAAGCCCTTCTCCCTCAGGAGAAGGGTAGGGATGAAAGCGACCTGAGTTGCCCATGAGGGTGAAGCATCTCCTGTTTCTTGGGCGGGCGGTACAGAATATTTTTTGAGGGACGCACGAGGCTTTCAAAAAATATTCTGATTTGAGTCAAGCGTGAAGCCTACAGATCGACCCCTGCCCGCAGGCTAGCCTCCCCCTTGATGGGACTCGATCGCCCTCTGAGCAAATCTCCTAAATCTGGGCATCCTAAAATTAGTGCTTTGCAATGAATCAGGGATGCATCTACCCTTTTCTACCTCCGCAGATCCAGACTGGGATCTGGTGCGCGATCGCTTTCAAAAAATTTGGGGATACCGTGATTTTCGATCGCCTCAAGGGGAAATTATTCAGACCTTGCTGGCTCAGCAGGATGCCTTGATCGTCATGCCTACGGGAGGCGGCAAATCTATTTGCTTCCAGCTGCCTGCCCTACTGGGCAACGGACTGACGCTAGTCATTTCGCCATTAGTGGCTCTGATGGAAAATCAGGTGCAGGAGCTACAGGAGCGTCAGCTGCCAGCCGCCTTGCTGCATAGCGAATTGCCTACGCCGCAGCGCAAGCGAACCCTGCGGGCAATAGAACAGCAAAAGCTGCGCCTGCTCTATCTTTCTCCTGAGACGCTATTTAGTCCGCTGGTTTGGCAGCAGTTAAGCCGTCCAGAGCTACAGATCAACGGACTGATCCTGGATGAAGCCCATTGCCTGGTGCAGTGGGGCAGCAGCTTCCGCCCTGCTTACCGACGGTTGGGAGCCGCCCGCTCGGCCCTCTTAGCCGCCAAACCTGCCGGAACAAAGCTGGCGATCGCTGCTTTTACCGCCACGGCCGATCCGCAAGCGCAGCAAACCATTCAGCAGGTTTTGCAACTGCAAGCACCTCAAGTATTTCTACAGAGTCCCTATCGTCCCAATCTAGATTTGGCTGTGCAGATTGCCTGGACGCCTCGAAACCGTCGGCAAAAGCTGCTGCGCTTGATTCAGGCAAAACCCAAGCAGACTGGACTGGTCTATGTGCGCACCCGTCGTGATGGCGAAGCCTTAGCGAATTGGCTGAGACAACAAGGCTTTCAGACGGCGGCTTACCATGCTGGACTCAGCCCCGAAGAACGGCGGCAGCTAGAGTCGGCTTGGTTGACCGGCAGCTTACAATTTGTGGTTTGTACCAGTGCCTTTGGTATGGGGATCAATAAACCTGATGTGCGCTGGGTGGTGCATTTTCATGCGCCGCTGTTGCTTTCCGAGTATGTGCAGGAGGTGGGTAGAGCCGGACGGGATGGTCAGCGATCGCAGGCCCTTACCCTGATTAGTGAACCCACCGGCTGGCTCGATGCAGACGATCGCCAGCGACAGCAGTTTTTTCAAACTCAGACTCAAAAACAGCAGCAAACTGCCCAAAAGCTAATTCGTCAGCTTCCCGCCCAAGGCAACATTACTGCGATAGGACAAAAATTTAAGGACAGCGCCATTGCCCTGTCCTGGCTGCATAGTACGGGACAGCTAGAGTGGCAAGATCCGTTTCATTACCGGATCGATCGCGCTATGCCGTCGCAAGCCGCTAGTCAGATTCAAGCCGCTCAGCAGATGACCCGATACCTGTATAGCCGCACCTGTCGTTGGGCTAGCTTACTCAAAGCTTTTGGCTTTACTGAAGATGCTGTAGCCCTGCAGGCAGGCTGTGGGCATTGCGATCGCTGCCATCCTCAACGCTAAAGCTCTCGCTAAAGCTTCCACTCTATTGCTTATTCCCCAACCTACTGCTTATTCATACTCTGCAGCAACCACAAAGTCGCAATCACTCCGACAAAGTGGGCCATGATGGTGTTGGTATTGGACTGCACCAGAAAAATATCCAATGGGGTAATAAACCGCAGCGCATTGCCCGAAAAAATGGCAAATCCTTGCGAGAACGACTTGCCCACCAGCGAACCCACGATCGCTTGAGCCCCAAAAATGGTTAGCGCCATGCCGATCAAATTAATCAGTAGCCCCAGCCGTAGCGCCCGGATTACATCGGTTCGCTTGGGACGAGTTTGAGCATTAGGTGTTTTGAGTTTGCGGGCTAGGCGCGTGTAGCGAAATGCCCAAAAAGCCCCCGCAAACAGCGTTAGCAGCCCTAAAATAGCAAACAATAAGCCCACTCCGGTTTCGGGGCTGGCCACGCCAGCTTGGGGAACGCCCCCCGCAGTGGGCGGCACAGAGGCGGCAGCACCCAATCCAGAGGCGGCAAATAGCAAAACAATGCCCGAAATGACTGCCAGAACAATTTGTATCCAAAAGCTGACCCAGCCAACCATCCGAAACGCATCAGCAACGCGCTTCACAGCCAGAGGGACAGTATAAGATTCCGATCGATTTTCCATACTTTCTACCGTGAGGGAGGTTTAGATGCGCAACACCACCCGCTTCACTGGCTCCTCCGTGCAAAATATGACAACACATTTACTCTGAGGGTACGATAGCAGGATCATGCTCTTTGTACTACAAAGCCTCTATTAAGGATCATAGATTAAATCAAATCCAAAATTGGGGTTTGGCAGTTTTCTGGCTGCTCAGGCTGCGCCCTAACCCGGCATTTTAGTAGACTCGTGATCTTGGATCACGAATTAAGTAAAATCGAACTTTCAAAAATTAAGTTTTAAGTTTTATTCAATTCACGGTCCTAATAAGAAGACTGTTTGAGAGCCATAAAGTGCGATCGCCACCGCATATAGGCTGCGAGCAGAACTAAAAAGACCAGCCCTACTACGCCTGCCAGGGGGTTTTGGTCAATTCCCGTGAACCACTCTGGCACCTGACCCGAGTAGCGGGCCAGATGCCCCACATTAATAATGTAATATCCCCAGACCAGTCCGGCATGTAGTCCAATCGGTAATCCTAGCCGACCTTGGTGCTGCACACCCGTCACCCGCATCTGCCGGCGGGTCGATCGCTTAGCCCAGACGAGGGCTAACCCCAGCAACACCAATCCTGGAAACTGCGGAAACGTGCGGATGGCTTCTGGCAAAGGTTTGATGAAATGCAGCACCGCAAACAGGCTGCTATCTGCCCACAGCGATACAGTATCGCTATAGTCTCGCTGTAGCTCATCCAATATCCAGCCTCGAAACACCAGCTCTTCAGCAAAGCCCGTCCCCAGTCCAATCAGCAGTCCTTCTAATACCACCTGCGGCAAGGCAGAGGCAGGCATTTGCCACGTTAGCCAGCCTAATCCGCCTTGTACTACAAACAGCAGCAGCAGGCTCAGCAGCCCGATCGTCAATCCTTGCAGCAGTTCCAGTCCTGTCTGTCGCGTGAAGGTGAGTCCATAGGTGTAGAGCACCCGCTTGTCTCGGTAGAGCCACTTGCCCCAAAGCGGAATGAACAGCAAAAATCCTCCAAACAGTAGCGGCATGGTTATCAGCGTTACGGTATTGGGATTTTTGACGAACAGGGCGATCGGTGTGGCGATCGGCAGCCAGCACACCAACAGGACAAGCAGCAGCGCCAAAATTCTGAGTGGCGCGGGATAACAGGCTATACTCGCGAGTCTAGATTTCAAAATGTCACTACAGTAACGTTCAGTTCAAGCCATGGACAGAAAGTTGCAGACAGCTATTCATCCGCCTGATTTATTCATCCGGCTCGATCGTGCTAGTCAACCCTAAGTTCTTTAAACTTTCACAGTAAAACTCGGCGTGTTCTTGGGCGCAAGTAATCACTAAAGCAATACCGTTTGTATGGGCTTCCATCATAATACTGACGGCTTGAGGCATCGTCAGGCTGCTAACGGTTTTCATTAAAGACTGCACCACATGCTCCATCGAGTTGAAGTCATCATTGTGCAGCAGCACCTTATAGCGAGGCGCAGGTTTACGAACAGTTGATGTGGATTGCTGTTGAATGGTTTCGACTGCCACAGATCTATCCTCTCTATCTTCTTGCTAGGTCATGGGCTATATATTTGCAGACGGCTCTCACAAATCCTATTCAGTCTGAATCGTCTGTCTCACGCCTATTGTTACAAAAACTTACAGGTTTGTAGCCTCCTATTCGGGGTTTGTTTAAAAGATTTTGACAGAAGCAACTCTGCATTTCTTCATTATGGAAATGGTTTGACAGCGGTAAGGGCTGCAGTGTGAAGAAGATCGGCGAGCTCTTGAAAAAATTGTCGCAGGCTATTACATTAGGCACAGCCCGTTTTCGCTACATATAGGGCGAGAAATCTAAAAAATCTGTTTTTTAACTCTATCCATAGCGTAATTTCTCTGATTTAATAGCTGATTTAACAACTGCTCATCACCCTGCCCTACGGGGAAAACCTTCTATGAATGTCAAGTCGTCAGGTTCTGAAATTAACGTTACCAATGCTGCCGATCAGCAGGACCAGCCGGCGATCGCCGTCAGCGCCTATGGTCAATTTGCGATCGTTTGGCAGGGTGAAAACCAGGATGGCACCTCTACAGAAATCTATCAACGGCTGTATCGCTCTACTGGCACTCCGATCGGCCAGGCGTTCCAGGTTAATAAAACAAGCGCCAACGATCAAACTGATCCGGCAGTGGGCATGGATGAAACCGGGAACTCGGTGGTGGTTTGGTCAAGTGAAAACTCAAACGGTACGGATAAAGATATCTACGCCCAAAGAATAGCTGATAATGGCAAGCGGCTTGGTCCGCAGTTTCTGGTTAATACTTCAACGACTGGGGATCAGACGGTTCCAGCCGTGGATATGGATCTAGATGGCAGTTTTGTCGTGACTTGGACTAGCAGCACTTCATCTAATGACAGCACCAACGGTCAGGACACCAGCGGCACAGGGGTCTATGCTCAGCGGTTTATGCCGAACGGCACGCCCATAGGACGAGAGTTTCGGGTCAATTCCACTACAGCGGGGGATCAGCAGAATTCGGCAATCGCCCTCAACTCCAAGGGCGATTATGTGATTGCCTGGGAGAGTGGTGGACAAGATGGCAGCGGCAAGGGCATTTTTGCCCAGCGCTATAGTAGCAACGGCACCCGTCGGGGTTCAGAGTTTCAGGTCAACAGTACCACCGATAATGATCAAGACCATCCCAGTGTAGGCATGGATGCAGCGGGCGATTATGTCATCGTCTGGGAGGGTGAAGATGACAATGGAACTGGAATTTATGCCCAGCGGTATAGCGCCCATGGCAACCCTCAGGGTTCAGAATTTCGAGTAAATTCCACAACGGATGGAGATCAAAGTGCGCCGTCTGTGGGAATGGATGCAGAAGGCAACTTTACGGTCACTTGGGCTAGTGATAATGACGGCTACGGGGTGTATGCGCAGCACTATGACTTAAATGGCAATCGCTCCGGCGATGAGTTTCAGGTCAATCAAAGCCAAAATCAAGATCAGACAGAGCCGGCGATCGGGGCTGCCCTAAATGGCAACTTTACGATTGCCTGGGTTGGCGATAGTCAAAATGATCATCAGGAAAATGACATTTATGCTCAGCAATATGTAGCAGGTGCGCAGCTGCTGCCTCCCGGCACCATCAAAGGAACCCCGAACAACGACACGTTGTGGGGAACCGGAGACAATAACAAAATTTATGGCTATGGCGGCAATGACACCCTGTATGGCTATCCTAAAAACGCAACATCTATCAATAGCAACGATCAGCTGTATGGCGGAGCCGGCAACGATCAGCTATATGGCGGGGCGGGTAATGACAGCTTGAGCGGTAGCACCGGTGCCGATAGTCTCAATGGTGGCAGCGGCCGAGACACTTTATATGGCGGCAGTGGCCAAGATACCTTGAAGGGGGGTGGCGGTAACGATATTTTCAAGATTGGGCAAGCCTCAGGGGCAGACCGCATCACAGACTTTAAGAAGGGGAGCGATCGCTTAACGTTGCTCGAAGGTCTGCAATTTAAAAATCTCAATTTTCAATATGGCACCAGTGTTCGCGTTAGAGTGGGCTCCGATACTATTGCCCTGATTCAAAGCGCCGGTAGCCCTATTAATAACGCGAATCCCATTACTGCAGCTGATTTCACCAACCCCTAGCTCGTTTCCAAACTCGACAGGATCAATGAGGGCGCTATCATAGTAAGCAACGTTGATATTTCTTAACGATTCTGTCTGAATGACAATTTCTCTTCCTGGCTCCAGTAAACTTAAGCCGTTCCTGACGGAGAAGCTCTTCTTTGGCAATGAGCCGACCCCAGAGCTGATCGCGATTCTGCTGGTCTATTTTGTTCAAGGAATTTTGGGGCTGGCACGATTGGCAGTCAGCTTTTTCCTCAAGGATGAACTAGCCCTGAGTCCGGCGCAGGTTTCTGCTTTGATGGGGATTGCGGCTCTACCCTGGATGGTGAAGCCGCTATTTGGATTTATCTCCGATGGGTTGCCCATTTTTGGCTATCGCCGCCGCCCTTACCTGATCTTTTCAGGTTTTCTGGGGGCGGGATCGTGGGTGGCGCTAGCGACTGTGGTGCATACCGCTTGGGCCGCCACTTTGGCGATCGCCTTAGGCTCGCTCTCGGTGGCTCTCAGCGATGTCATCGTGGATTCTCTGGTGGTAGAACGAGCCCGAGCCGAGGAAGTGAAAGACGCAGGCTCTCTGCAATCATTGACTTGGGGTGCTTCGGCGGTTGGCGGTTTGCTGACTGCCTACTTAAGCGGTTTCTTGTTAGAACACTTCAGCAATCGCACGGTTTTTGAAATTACGGCTCTGTTTCCGCTCATTGTCTCAGGAGTCGCCTGGCTGATTGCCGAATCGCGGGTTACTCAAGTCAGCAGCCGATCGGTGATTTGGGAGCAAATCAAGCAGCTCAAAGGAGCAGTGACTCAGAAATCGATCTGGATGCCGACTGCCTTTTTGTTTCTTTGGCAAGCAACGCCTACTGCAGATTCTGCCTTTTTCTTCTTTACAACCAACGAGCTAGGGTTTCAGCCAGAGTTCTTAGGGCGGGTGCGG
>DATNOY010001065.1:0-6891 GCA_036703495.1 Coleofasciculaceae cyanobacterium | reverse complement strand
AACCAGTCCGACCCAAGTAAGCTCAACAACACCCGTGAGAATGTACGTCTAGCTACCACCAGCGAACACACAGCCAACAGGCTTAAGTCCTCTAGGAATTCCTCTGGCTATAAGGGAGTGAGCTTCCATAAGTCCACAAGCGAGTGGAGAGCTCACATCACAAAAGATGGTAAGGGAAAGAGCTTAGGACTACACACGAGCCCTGAAGAAGCTGCTAGAGCATGTGATCAAGCCTGCTTAAATCTGTATGGAAAATTTTCCTGCACCAATTTTCCCCTTGCCAATTGCAGCGCAGCATAGTCTGCTGCGCTGCAATTGGCATAAAATGACATACGATAGAGGTCAAACCAGTCCGATTCAGAAATCTGGAAAACCCCGAAGCGCTTGATACATAAGGAATGGAGCTAAGCGGATTCGAACCGCTGACCTTCTCAATGCCATTGAGACGCGCTACCAACTGTGCTATAGCCCCTTGCAAAGCAATTACAATCATGCCCGATTGACCCCTCACCTGTCAAGCCCTAGTTTTCTAAGCCACACTTAAGACAGAGTTAGGACAGATGCGACTCTACGGTATTGAGTTGAGAAACCTTGACACTACGCGATCGGAAAACCGCAATTACCCCTCTACATGCTTAAGATTCAAAGAACATCAATTGCTATCAAGATCAAAACTAAGATGGATACCCTTGTGTAAGCAGGGGAACCGTTCTATTGTCATGAAGTAGAAATACGCTGAGCATCATCTTGTCATCAACCATTGCTCTAAAAAAGATATATTCATTTTTGCCGATTTATCGGCTCTAGTTGCCGCTTTGTTACGAAACACTGACCTACTGATAGATGAAGTAAAGATGTTTTATCGTTTAGGTTGAGACTGGATCTAAGCATCCAAGTGAATATTCATCTCGCTGTAGCCTCTACTAAATTAGTAGAAGCTACGGTTTTCTTGATTAAGCCATAAGGAAAGCCCCTGCATGAGCAAGGGCTTTCCTTATGGCTTGTGTCCTAATGCTTTTTAGTTTCGGGGGGCTCCGCAACTAAAAATCTTAACTGTAGAGTTTAGAAGTATGTCAGTTTCTAAACTTCTTTTATCAACCCTGAAAAGCGCGTCTATCGATATCAAACGTTCTACTAAATGGCGCTACGACGGGCTACAGCGTAGTAGATGAATAGCGCGATGATTGCTCCTAAGACAGCAACCACAACGCCGCCGATGCTCAACCCAGCGGCACCAAGGGCCAGCGTCCCTGTAGTCAGAAAATTATAGAGACTACCGCCTACAAAAGCACCAATGACACCTAGGATCAAAGTCCCTAAAATACCGCCACCTTGCTGTCCGGGATAAATCGCTTTGGCGATCGCCCCTGCAATAAGACCCAACACGATCCAAGCTAGAATATTCATGATTGTTCCTCCATCGGAAACGAGATTAGAATGGGGTTTCCAATTGAATGTCCCCTCTTGTTTCTAACGATATCAACAGGCTGATGAATCATGGACTACCGGAAGAGAGAACTATACTCTCCCTAGAGAGATACTTCAATGGCGTCTGTTAGTCTTTTCCGAGTGATATATAGCCATCCCAAATAGGCGGTGAGCGGGGGGTAGAGGGGACACTGCTTCCGCCTTAATAACTTCGTTCCAAACCCTTCTGGGTGTTCTCATAACTGATTTAGGATTGCTAGTAGACCTCGGCTTCAATCCAGCGATCGCTTGAAGTGGGAGCGAGCCGCTCGGTTCCCGCCATCCTGTACTAGAGCATTTTTCACTGCAAAAAAATTTGAGCACGGGGGGCTGTGCCCGTAGTTAAAGATGGAGCTCCACCCCCCATTTTCTTGACTGAATCGGCAAAGCTATAGAGCCATTAGGAACTCATAGTATCCATGCACTTGTAGTTCACCTGCGCTGCAGCTACAACCAGCGCTTAGCCTATCAGTTTTAGGGTAATCGAAATCAAGCCCAGGAAAGTCATAAACCCTACTGCATCTAATGTCGTTGTCAGTAGTGGACCACTAATTAATGCAGGATCTAAGTTGATCCGCTTAAACCCCATGGGCAACAGCGTTCCTAGACTGGCGGCCACAAACACATTAATCATCATGACACCGCCTGCAACTAAAGCCACCCAGCGCTCAGCGGGCGGTGCCCAGATCAGCGACAGCATGCCTAATGCAAGTCCCAGAGCCAGCGCTGTTCCTAATCCCGCCAGCAGTTCCTTCCGCAGGATTTTAGATGTATCTGCCACCGTCACTTCGCCAATTCCCAAACCTCGTACCGTTACAGAGAGGGTTTGAATCGCCACGGTGCCGCTAGCGTTCGATAAAATTGGCATAATCACAGCCAGCACCGGCACCAGAGAAATCACCTGCTGGAATGGGGCGATCGCACTAGCAGCGCCAATATAAAGCGCCATGTTTGCAACGAGCCAAGGCAGCCGCTTGCGTAAGGTAACATTGAATGGCGAGAGGGCTGCTTCATCCCCTCCACTAACCCCTGCCAGTTTTTGAATATCTTCAGTGGCTTCTTCTTCTAGAATATCCACCACATCATCAATCGTGACGATACCCACTAAGCGATCTTCACGATCGACGACAGGCAAAGCAATCAAGTCATAGCGCTTCATCAGTCGCGCTACTTCCTCTTGGGGCGTCTCAGTATAAGTCTTTAAAACGCGATCGCTGGCAATATCTTTAATCAGTGCCGTAGGAATAGAAAACAGCAGCTGCCGCAGTGAAACAACCCGCACCAGCTTGCGCTGATCATCGGTGACATAGGCATAGTAGATCGTCTCTTTATCCTGCCCGGTTTGCCGAATCTTTTCGATCGCCTCACCCACCGTCAGCCCTTGCCGTAGCTGCACATATTCGGTCGTCATCACCCGCCCTGCCGTACCTTCTGGATATCCCAGAATGGTGGCAGTGGCTTCTCGCTCAGCAGGACTAATTTGTTGCAATAGACGACGGACAATCCGAGCAGGCAGTTCGTCAAATAGCTCAGCCCGATCGTCCGGTCGCATCGTATCAATCAGTTGCCGCACATCTGCCGCATGTAGCGAGCTGATCAATTCCTCTTGAATATCAGGAGGCAAATACTCAAATACATCAGTCGCCTTATCTTTCTGCAATAGCCGAAAGGCGATCGCCCGTTGCTCGGGAGGTAGCTCCACAATGTAATCGCCTAAATCGATAGCAGGAAGCTGAGTCAGCTCCCACTTCATCCGGTTTAGGCCAGCCAATTCAGTCAGGTAAAACTGTTTTTCCTGGGTAAGCACGACAACCTCCTATTGTCTCCCTCGCGCTGGGAGACAAAGCTCACCAGGCTAGAGAGTGCGTGTACTGTGGGGTAATGGACTTTGGTCCATGAGAAATATCAATTCGACATCGACACCTGAGAATTGCACTGGTATCGCTATTGTCCATATTAACCCTCTACGTAAGTAATCGGCCTTGGCTAAACAGAATTTTCACACCCAGGGTAGAAAACTTTAAAGAGCATGTAGGGCTTATCAGGTAAGGAACCCAGGAATATCAGTGCTGTTTACAACATGAAACCTGCTGACCGGAGACCGAGTTAGCCAGCAAGTAAGTTGCGTCTTGCACAGGTAAAGGTGAGCTAAACAGATAGCCCTGCATCACCTGACACTCCAAAGACAATAACGAATGCTTTTGAATATTCGTTTCTACGCCTTCTGCCACCAGTTGCAGGTTCAAAACTTTGCCCATGGCGATAATTGCAGCAACAATGGCCTTATCGTTGGGATCGGTATTTAAATCCCGCACAAAAGATTGGTCAATTTTGAGCGTATGAAACGGAAATTTCTTGAGATAGCCCAACGAAGAATAGCCTGTACCAAAATCATCCATGGCCGTAGAAACGCCCATATGCCGTAATTCATTCAAGATTGTACAGGTGCGCTCCACGTTTTTCATGACAATGGTTTCGGTAATTTCTAGCTCCAGGTAGCGCGGATGCAGCTGAGTCTCTTGCAGCACCCGCCCAATCATCTCCAGTAGTTTGGGTTCGCACAGCTGACGAGCAGATAAGTTAACCGCCACCCGCACAGGGGACAATCCGGCGGACTGCCAAGCCCGATTTTGGGCACAAGCAGTCCGCAACACCCATTCCCCAATCGGTACAATTAATCCATTTTCTTCAGCGATCGGAATAAACCGCCCCGGAGAGACGATGCCCAGATCAGGATGCCGCCAGCGCAGCAATGCCTCCATTTGAACGATCTCACCAGTTACTACATTAACTTGGGGTTGGTAGTACAGTATCAACTCTTGCCGCTCCAAGGCATAGTGCAAATGGTTTTCTAACGTCAGCCACTCGGCCGCATCCGAGTTGAGGGTAGAAGTATACAGGGAATAGCCATTTCGCCCGCTATCTTTGGCCCGGTAGAGGGCCGCATCTGCATTTTTTAACAAAGTTTTGACATCTTCGCCGTCGGTAGGATAAACAGCGATGCCAATACTACTGCTAACGTGGAGGGTGCGTCCTTCCAGGTCATAATCAGGTCGCAGGGCTGCTAAAATCTTTTGGGCGATCCGGGTGGCATCCTCAATGCCATACAGGTTAGACAAGAGCAGCGTAAATTCATCCCCTGCCCAACGCGCCACCAGATCACTTTCGCGCAAGCAAGCTTTTAGCCGTCGGGCGACTTCCTGCAAGAGCTGATCTCCGGCTGCATGTCCTAAAGAATCATTGATCAGCTTGAAGCGGTCTAAATCCAAGAACATGACGGCAATCTGGCTGCGGTTTTGAGCCGCTTGGAATAGAGCTTTGGAAAGGCGATCGTTAAACATCATCCGATTGGGCAACCCTGTAAGCAAATCATGGGAGGCTTGATAGCGAATTCTGGCTTCGGTGCGCTGTCGTTCTGTGATATCTTGCAGGCTCCAAACCCGCCCAATGATCTGATTGTGCATCCGCTGCGGCCGCGATCGCCCCTCTAGAAAGCGCCCGTCCTGAAGTTCCAGAATGTCATGGCTTTCGATATCAGGATGGGCATAGAGCTCTTGAATTCGGTTAGAAAAACACTCCGGATGTTTTACAAGTCGGCTGATATAGCTAAAGATTTGCGGCTCCTCTTGCATCACTCGATCGGCATTGGCAATTTGCCACAAATCGACAAATTTTTGATTAAAGTTCAGCGTGTAGCCGCGCGTGTTGGTGACAAGAATGCCATCAGCCGTCGCTTCAAAGGTGGCTTGAAATAGGGAGAGGGAATTTTGCTCCTCCTGCCGGATCGGTCGAGGGGGATCGATCAGCTTCCGGAGTTGATAAACCGAGTGAGTTAGCTTCCCCAGTTTGTTGTGTATGGGAAAAATCAGCGCTTCATAAGCGCAAGCTGGATCAGTTTGAGGGGTGCTCACAACTCGTCCGTGCCAAATCTGCCCTGGTGCGATCGGCCAAATGTCTTGCGGCGATCCTTGACCTGGTTCTAACTTAAATAAAGCATCTGGCGATTGTCCTAAGAGTTCCTGATCGCTATAGCCTGTCGCTATTTCAAAGGCAGCATTGACCTTGAGAATCTTCGCTTGCGTGTCGGTGATGGCGATCGCATCGGTTGACTGTTCAAAAACAGACAGGGTTAATTCTGCCTCAGTGAGGGCCCGCTGCCAGTCTCTACGTTGCTCAGTCAATCTATCCGCTAGTCGTCGTAAATCAGAGAGATTTGTCGCTCGGGCTTGCAGTAACAGCAGATAGTCAGCAGTGGAACTGCGGCTAGGAATGACTTTTGCAGCTAGCGATTCTGCGAGGGACTGTAGAGCATGGACATCTGTTAGCTGAGGTGAACCCAGAAAGAAAAGTAGCCCGGAGGCATCAGCCATCACCTGTCCCTGGAATTGCAGGCCGTTATGGCGCGATTCCAACAAAATCAACGTATCAGGCTGATGGCAAACCGCATCAAATTCAGCCGCCAGTTCGGGATATTTGATCCAGAAGTGCTGTTCCAGACCAGCATATATCGTCAGCTTAGGATAGAGCCGCTGCATAGCATCTCCTATCTGGATGACTTGCAGCTCTCGGTTAAATGCCAGATAAAACGGGAAGAATTTGTTGAGTAAATCCGCTGAAAAACTCGATGTAGAGAAACCCTGTCCTGGGCTAGGTAAATTGGAAGCAGGTAGGAAGTTTGTCATCAGCATCTACGTCCTAATCTCTGAAGCCCCAGGATGGCCGTCTATAGGGAGATTACTAACATCCCCAAACCGATAGACGTTCCCTACCTCAGTAAACCCAGGTCGAAAACGTTTCAGCAATGGAAAATCTACAGATACCGTCCTGGGCTAGAGCCGGGATACCTGTAAATTCTCTTAGACTCACCCAACGCATTAAACAGGGGCTTGGGGGATGTATCCCAAACCCTGGCTCACCGTTAGGCGACGGCTGTAATTTACAATCCCGGAATTTACAATCCTGGCTGAGCGTGAAATTTTCGGTAAAGCATTGCCTGAACAGGCTGTCCTCCGTACAAATGCCGCTCTATGATTGCCTGTACCTCCTCAGGGCTAACCCGGTGATACCAGACTAAGTCAGGCATTACCAGCACCATGGGCCCATTGCCGCACTGTCCTAGGCAGGGACTGGACACAATTTCTATCGGAAGTTCTAGATTGGGAAGCGCTGCAGCGGCATTTGGTAAAAGCTGCGATCGAAAAGCTGCCAGTACCTTGGCAGCTTTACTTTTACGGCAGGCATGACCTTGGCAAACCAACACGGTTTTGGGGCAATTCATGACACTTAAGCGATCGCCAGTCCTTTGGAAGCCAGCCATTCCGGGTTAAACAATCGCGACTGATAGCGAGCCCCGCCGTCACAGAGGACGGTAACGATGGTATGTCCGGGGCCCATTTGTTTAGCTAGAGCCACGGCAGCCCCAAC
>DATNOY010001064.1:0-3139 GCA_036703495.1 Coleofasciculaceae cyanobacterium | reverse complement strand
CGCTAAGGCGAAGGGCGCTGCCCTGGGAAAGGCAAATGCAGGTAGGTTGGAGGGCGATGGAGTAGGGAAGGGGAGATGGGGATGGGGAAATCGGAGGGATGCGGAGATAGCCTTGGGTGAAGCTGTAGATGCTGCCGTTGGATTTGACTTCAGAGAGGGTAGCGCAGAGATCAAAGCTGGGGGTATCGGCAGTGCAGTATAGCTGTACAGAGAGTTCTCCGGCGATGTGTAGATCAGACGGGAGCGGCTCAGAGGTATAGGTGAGGACATCGGTGCGGCAATCTAGGGCAGCGCGATCGAAGGAACCCGCTGGAAAGGCAGCATGCCCACCCAAAGCAGGGACAGGTCGCCAAGGATCGTGGATCAAGCGATCGGGATGGGCCGGATCGGCAGTGAGCTGAGGGGAGAGCCTGCCTTCGCGATCGCCCATTGCGGCCAGTCCAGTGCTACTCAGGTAATAAGGCTGAGGAGAGGGCGTAGGAAACTGGTCAAATTTGCGCCAGCGGTTTGTGCCCATCTCGAACAGGCAAACTGGCGGTTCCTGAACCAGTCCCGTGTCGATGCCTTTGAGGCAGTGATCAAACCAGCGTATTTGCAGGCGATCAATGGGGCTGTTAGCAGCAGCACCATAGTCGAGCGCGCCAGTTTTGCGTCCCCACGGCAGATGGGCCCACGGCCCAACGATCAGATGCTGGGGAAACTGGCTGCGGGCTGCCATTTCTTGGTAGAGCCGGAGTGTGCCGCGCATGTAGGTGTCAAACCAGCCGCCAATGTGCAGCATGGGCAGGTCAACCTGCTGCATCTGGAGGTGGGGCGAAATGTTCCAGTAGTCTTGACTCGGATCCGCATAGCTGAGCCAGGCGTGATAGTAAGAATCGGGGGCTAGCTGCTTGAGGATGCCGGACTGAGGGCAAACCGGATCATGTAAGGGCGGATTGCGAGCCGCTGCATACAGGGTTTGATAAGCTTCTGGATTGCCACTGCGTCTGGCAGTTTCGGCCGCCAATTGCATCGCCCAACCCAAATTGAGCTGATAACAAAACGCACCTCCCTCATAGGCCCAGTCTTGATACAGGTCATAGCCGATCATGCTGGGGGCGATCGCCTTCAGGGCAGGAGGACGGGCGATCGCCGCATAAAGCTGGGTCATGCCCTGGTAGGAAAAGCCATACATGCCCACCTGCCCGTTGCTCTGGGGTAAGCCTGCAGTCCACTGTACCGTATCAAAGCCATCCTCAATCTCATGGGCAAACAGCTCAAACTCGCCTGCGGATGAGCCGCGCCCCCGTACATCCTGAATCACCACAATGTAGCCCTGTGCGGCATACCAGGTGGGATGGGCGTAAACCACGGTGGAGGCGATCGCCCGTCCATAAGGCTGCCGCATCAGCAGAACCGGAAATTCACCAGGGCGATCGGGGATGTAGACATCGGCATCGAGCCGCACTCCATCGCGGGTGTGCATGGAGAGGGTTTGTTTGGGGCGAACAGGCAGCATAGAGGGGATAGGTAAAAGGTGACAAAAGAGCCGCTTAGGTTCTGGCTAAGGCATCCGATCGCTTCAACACCGCCATATCTTCTTCGTCTAGTTCAACCGGGGTGCCGCTGCGGATCAGTTCAGCAAAGTCTTCGTTAGGCACCATGATGCACAGGGCATAGAGACGGCCCTCGCCTGTATTTTCAATCACATGGGTGCCGGTAGGCGGTACTAGAATGCTGTCTCCTGCCCGAATGGGGACAGATTTGCCGTCGCAATTAGCGATGCCTTCACCTTTGAGCACAAAGAACATCTCAACGGCGAGCTGGTGGCGATTAGGGGGAGTTTTACCATCTTTGTCAAAAATCTCAACGCAGTAGGTCAGCGACATGTTAGCGACCACGGGATCAAAGACGATCGCCAGGCGATTGGTATCATGGGGGCTAATCCGATAGGCCTGATAGTCTTTGGGAGTCTTAATAACCGGAATGACGCAGGTGGTATCCATGAGGAATCTCTGTTAAAGGGCTAGCGATCATCCATTGCTTTGATAAGTGCTTTGACCAGTGCTTTGACCAGCTATTGGCAATCTATTGCCTTCACAATAGCGTGGGAATCAGAAACGAAACCGAGGCATTGATTAACGTTATAAAAGGTGGCTTTGAGGCAGTATTCTGGCGATGTGGTGGCAGTGCAATCTCGGATCAGAATGCAGTCGTAGCCCAAAAAGTTGGCATCTTGCAAGGTCATCATCACACACTGGTCAGCATTGACTCCGGCAAAAAATAGGGTGGTGCGTCCCAAATTTCGCAGAATGCTGTCGAGCGGGGTATCCCAAAAGCCGCTCATCCGGTACTTATCGACATAGATATCATCTGGTTCTGGCAGCAGTTCTTCTACCACAGCCGCTGCCCAACTGTCTTTAGTTAAGACCGGCGCACCGTTTTTAGGTAGCGGATCGCCCAGCCCGATGCCGGTGCCAGTGGGATTATAAACATGGCGCAGTCCGGCACTGATGTTGAGCAAATCGGGACGGTTGCCCCAGTTCAGCCAAACGATCGGCACTTGGGCAGTCCGCAGTTTAGGCAGGAAAGCCTGGAGCGGGGCGATCGCCTGCCGGGCCGGAGTCACATCTACCCCAATGTGCGACAACCAACCGTCGGGATGGCAAAAATCATTTTGCATATCAATGACCAGGATGGCTGCTTTAGAAAGATCAAGCCGCACGGTTTTAGTATCGGTGGATAAGTCGATCAGCCGGGGAGGCAAGGGCGGACGGGTAATATCTGCCGTTTCAGCATCGACGGCCCAGGCATTGGGCAGAACTCCGAGCGATCGCAGCGATGGAGACATAGGCACAGAGACAATGTATATAGTTCAACTCGTAAGCTAAAACGGGATTTGGCTTCAGTATTACATGGCACTTATGGGAGGAACCAGAGCAGCCCAACCTGATCAGGGTGTCGGTCTACTGCTACATTTGGCTTTTGACCCAGAGATTTTCTGAACTCACCCGGATGATGGGTTAGCTCAAAGAGGCGTTGCGATCGCCTCAGTCGTCCAGCCAGCAAAGGCAGTAGACAAGCCGTTAAGACGCCGTTAAGCAGGGAGTAGTTGATTCCCATGATTTGATGAAATATGAAATGAGGTGCATACACATTG
>DATNOY010001063.1:0-4250 GCA_036703495.1 Coleofasciculaceae cyanobacterium | reverse complement strand
GGTCTACAGGATCTCTATATTGGCGTTCCGGTGAAGTTAGGGTGTGGCGGGGTGGAGCAAATCTTTGAGCTAGAGCTAACGCCAGAGGAACATACGGGTTTGCACAGATCGGCGAATGCAGTGCGTGAGAGTCTTGACCGGGTTCTGGCAAAGTAATCTGCCCGGTCAATCTACCTAGTTAATCTACCTAGTTAATCCATCCCATTAATCCACATTCCTGAAAACTGAATTTAATCTGAATTTCCTTGATCATTTCCAGTGATTGGTTATGATGAGAATGTAAAGTCAATCACACGCACCGTTAAATCAGAGACTTCTGATTTGGCAGAGTTCTAGGCTGATACGGAAGGAGCTATCCGAGTGATGGATTATATCGATAAAGTGCTTGAGAAGCTGAAAGAGTGGACTCGTAAGCTGGTTGAAGCTTTGTTGGGTCCAGATGCGCAGCCAGAACCAGAGCCAATTCCTGTCCCTGTTCGGGATGCTGAACGCCACAGACGCTAGGTTTCAAGCGCTTTTCTCAGCATAGTTCCAACCGAAAGCAATTCTTTGGGTTGAATCAATAGATTGGTTTGACTTGCTCTTGATTGTTGGACCAAATTCTAGCGAATTAAAAAAGTTCGCAAGTTAGGGCAGAGCTTTTCTATACAGAACTGTCTACTTTGTCGGTTGATTGAGCCTTTAAATTATTCTTCTCAAACTTGCTAAGTATTTTGGTATTGCATGGGCCCAATCTAAACTTGTTGGGTCAGCGGGAGCCTGGAATTTACGGTCATGAGACGCTGGATAGCATCAATCGGATGCTGGTTCAGGTAGCTGAGTCACTGGAGGCAACGGTTGCCGCTTTTCAGTCCAATCATGAAGGGGCGTTAATTGATGCCATTCATGCAGCTTGGGGGCAGCACCAAGGAATTTTGATTAACCCTGGAGCCTATACCCATACGAGTGTGGCGATTCGGGATGCGATCGCTGCGGTTGCCATTCCTACAGTTGAGGTTCATCTCAGCAATATTCATCGTCGAGAATCTTTTCGCCACCATTCCTATATTGCTCCTGTAGCGATCGGTCAAATTAGTGGGTTTGGGGCAGACAGCTATCGGTTAGGCTTGCAAGCCTTAATTTCTCACTTGAAATCGCTCAGCTAGGGAAGGTTGATCAACCACCCTGTGGCAATTTCGTTACGCTAGAAGGAAGGGAGTTGGGGATTCATGCCCCAAGCTGATGTGAATAGAGCAAATTTGAGATGCTCTGTTTATCCTTTACTCTTCATTCTTGCTTGCACATATTCCATGTTGACCCAAAAACTGAACACCCTCAGAGCGCTATTTGCAGAAATGGATCGGGCGCTAATCGCTTATTCAGGCGGTATCGATAGCACCCTAGTGTCTAAGATTGCCTATGATGTCCTGGGCGATCGGGCCTTGGCGGTAACTGCAGAATCGCCGTCGCTGCTGCCTGAAGATCTAGAGGATGCCCGGATTCAGGCCGCTGATATGGGTATTGCTCATGAAGTAGTACAAACCCATGAGATGAGCAACCCAAACTACACGGCTAATCCGGTGAACCGCTGCTATTTTTGCAAAAGTGAGTTGCATGACACCTTGAGACCTTTGGCTCTAGAACGGGGCTATCCCTATGTCGTAGATGGGGTCAATGCTGATGATTTGCTGGACTACCGTCCGGGGATTCAGGCTGCAAAAGAACGGGGAGCGCGATCGCCCCTAGCGGAAGTTGGGGTGAGCAAATTAGAAGTGCGAGAGTTGGCTCAGCAGTTGGGCTTGTTGTGTTGGGACAAGCCAGCTCAGCCCTGCCTAAGTTCTCGCTTTCCCTATGGTGAAGAAATTACGGTAGCTAAGCTACAGCGTGTGGGTAGGGCAGAACGCTATTTAAGAAGCTTGGGCTTGAAGAACCTGCGGGTACGCTCAGAGGGGGATACAGCCCGTATTGAGTTGTTACCCGAACAGATCAAAGAGTTTGTCCTAACAGCTGATCTACCGACGCTGGTGAGTGCTTTACAAGCCTACGGCTTTATGTATGTCACGCTGGATTTGGAAGGCTATCGCAGCGGCAAGCTCAACCAAGTGCTGCAGCTGGCTCAAAAAGCTTGACGTGATCCAATGAAAAATCCCTCTGTTCGGTTAGGCGCGATTGCCTGACTCAACAGAGGGATTTCTATAAGGACATGTTTTACAAAGTCTGCAGAGGTAGAATTGCATCCCACCTCTACAATTCCGGCGCTGATCTAGTTGAAAGCGCAAACGATCAGGATTTAATCTTCCTCATCCTCAGCATCCACTTCAAATTCATCTTCATCATCAATGATGGCAGAGGGAATAGTATCCTCATCGTCCTCATCTACCTCGCGCTTGATGCTAAAGCTAGCTCCATAGTCAGCGACATCTGGAGTAGGAGTCCGCAAGGGGGGGAAGACCTCAAATCCTCCGTCTCGATCGTAAGAACGAGCCGTGCGATCGTCTAGGACGACATCACTGAGATCCAGATCTTCCTCAAAAACACTGCCTTCATAGATGGGATCGACTTCAACAGCGCTGGCTTCTTCATAAGCATTGAAGCCCGTTCCGGCAGGAATTAAACGTCCGATGATCACGTTTTCTTTCAGACCCCGCAGCCAGTCCGATTTTCCTTCAATTGCAGCTTCTGTGAGCACCCGGGTGGTTTCCTGGAAGCTGGCAGCTGAAATAAAGCTATCGGTGTTCAGCGAAGCCTTGGTAATCCCCAGCAACACTGGAGTGTACTGAGCCGGAGCCCCGCCTGTGATCGACATGGCTTCGTTGACCTGCTCAATCTGGCGCAGTTCTACTAACTCTCCGGGCAGCATGGTGGTGTCTCCACCATCATCAATTCTGCCTTTGGAGGTCATCTGCCGGACAATCACTTCAATGTGTTTGTCGGAGATATCAATCCCTTGCGATTGATAAACAGACTGCACTTCGCTAACCAAGAAATTCTGCACTGCCTGTAAGCTCCTCAGTGCCGCTTCATGAATACCGCTCAGTTCACGGTGATACTCAAAGAAGGTTTCCAGAATCTCATGGGGATTGGCGGGCCCATCTGTTAGGGCTTCTCCTGCCCCTACCTCTTGCCCATCCATCACCAAGGCGTTTTGCCCCGGAGTCAAGGGATATTCGGTAGTGACACCATCATTTTCAATGACTTTAATCTCAATCGATTCATCGTCTTGGTAAACCACTTGTGCCGTACCAGGACGCTTGGCCAAAATACAGGCTTCTTTTGGTTTGCGGGCCTCCAGCAGCTCTTCAATCCGAGGCAGACCTTGGATAATGTCTCCCGTCTTGGCGCGCTCAAATACCAGCAGCACCAAGTTGTCCCCCCGCTGCACCAGATCACCATCGTCAATATGCAGAACGGCACCACCCGACACGCGGTAGGGACGAGCAATCCGCAACACAACCTGGTTATCCGCTGCTTCAATCACCTGTCCGGATTCTTCTAAGGCAACTCCGGGTGCAACCAGCGAACCGGCAACGAGCAACTCGCCCGGCTTGACGGTAGGCGTTTTACCTTTAGTGTCTACCGTGAAGCGATCGGCATTTCGCATCACCAAAACCCGACGAATGGCTTCTCCTCCTTCCCGAATCCCGCGAATTTCGCCGGTTTCTTTACAGAGGATTTCGGTACGGGCAACCACAGCACCTGGAGCAATTTGATCACCATCCTTCACCAAAAGGCGAGTTTGAGTACTGCCTTGGGTTTGATCTGCTGCCATATCTCGACGAATCACCAAGGATTCCAGAATGACAAGCTGTAGACGCATAACGCCAGGCTCAGACTCATCGGGAACGAGTTCAATATCCGCTGCCAGTTGGGGAGCATCTTGATCAATTTCCAAGACAAGCTGGGTTCGCAGCAGTTCCAAGCCCTCAACGGACTTGACGCGCTCTCCGTCTTTATAAGGCATCCGCTGCACAGCCCGCAGCTGAATCGATCGCCCTCCCGACTCTTCACGAGTTGAAGCTTGGCTAGGGATCGAAGGCTCATCGGGAACTGCGAATTCTGTTACGGGGCGCAGCAGCAAAGCTGGGCCTTCCGGAGATTCAACATATTCCACATAGCGCAGCTCTTCCACCGTTAGCCCTGGCATTACCTCTTGTCCTGGGTTAACGATCGTCTCATGCTTCGACATCACAGCTTCCGGATTGTCTGCCAGATGCAGTTCACCTGGCTTAATGACGATCTCGCGCAAGATGTCGTTCTTCTGAGTCACTTCT
>DATNOY010001062.1:0-7558 GCA_036703495.1 Coleofasciculaceae cyanobacterium | reverse complement strand
AACGTTGCCGAATCTACGCTTCACGGCAGGCATGATCGACTTGACTTCGTATTTTGATCGCAACAGCTTTGCCAAAGATGTGGTAACGCAGTTCTTCAATCCCGTCTTTCAGACCAATCCTGCCTTGGCAGATGCCGGCATTGGTTCACGTCCTGGGGCGTTAGTCAGCTGGGATGTGACGGATAACTTAAATGTCAGAGCTGCTGCCTTCTCCTCGAGCCGAGACCTGGGCGATTTTGCTATAGACGGGTTTGCCGGAGAAGTTGGTTTGCGGCTAGGTAACTTCATCGTGCGAGGCACCTACTCCACCGATCGCGATGCGGGACAGCAGGACGGTTTCCAGGAGATTTTCCAAATTTCTAGAGGAAACAATAGCTTTGGTTTACAGTCGGGCGATCGCGAAGAGGCGCTAGGCATCAACGCTGAATGGTTCATCCCAGAGCTGAATCTGGGCTTGTTTGGTCGCTATGGACATTACGAAAACTTGGCGATCGATAGCGGGGCCAATACCTACAGCTTTGGCCTGAATTTACTGGATCTGTTCATGCCAAACGATCGCCTGGGGTTAGCCTACGGACGGCAGCTGTCTAACGATGAGCTACGGCAGGATCAGGGCAACAAAATTCCTGATGTGCTGGAACTCTTTTACGACTTCCGTGTCACGCCCAACGTTCGAGCAGGTGTGACGGTTCAAGAGCGCGATGGTTTCTCAGATACCGTACTGGGAATCCGAGTAAGAGCTGATTTTGATATTAAGTAGGTGCAGCAGCAATGAATCTTTTCTGGCAACGCTGGTTCAATCGACTATGGCTTGGGTCTACGCTAGGACTTGCCCTGTTCTGGAGCATGGCAATCCCGACTTCGGCCCAAGTGTCTCCCGCCGCTCAGCAAGGCTATGTTCTGCTAGAGCGGGGCTGGGTCAATGATGCGATCGCTGCTTTCCGACAGGCGCTACAAAGCAACCCGCAATCTTTGGATGCCAAGCTGGGTCTAGCGATTGCTTACCAGCGTGCCGGGCAAGATGCCAATGCTTGGCAAGCCTATCAGCAGGTACTGAGCCAAGACCCTAACAACCGCCGAGCTTTGACAGCCGTTGGACAGTTGGGCAGCTATCGTCCTGAGTGGCAGCCTCGCGGCATCCAAGCCCTCACCACCCTGCTGACGCTCTCGCCTGACGATAAAGCCGCCAGAGCCCAACGGGCATTACTTTACGGCTACCAGAGCCAATTTGCGGACGCGATCGCTGACTATATGCTGCTGCTGGAGAGCAATCCTACACCTGATGTGGTGCTAGGCGCAGCCCAAATCTATGCCTACAGCGGCGATTATCAAGGCAGCTTGTCGTTGTTCCAGCGTTACTTGGCCACCGGCAAGCCTTTGTCCAATAGCGCCGCTACAGCCTATGCCCTGGCGCTAGAGCAAACGGGCGACCCAGCCAAGGCCATCCAAATTCTTGAACCTCGCTTGCGATCGCTGACCACGTTAGACGACACAGCGATTCAGATGCGGGCTTCCCTGGCCTCTGCCTATGCTGCTAATCGGCAAATCGACCAGGCATTAGCCACTTTGGAACCGTTGCGCGATCGCCCAGGGGCCCTGCTACCCTTGGCCCGCGCCTTAAGCACGATTGGTCGTCAGTCCCAAAATGCCGACCTGTATGAAACTGCCGTTGCCTACTATCAGCAGGTGCTGCAGCAAACGCCCAAACCCTCAGCCGGTCTATTGATTGAAATTGCCGATGTGCTAAGCGATTCGCCAGAATCTCAGGCAGCAGCCCTGCCGCTGTATCAACAGGCAGCCGCACAACAGCCGCACAATCAAAGCGTTCAGGTGAAGCAGCTAATTCTGGAACAGCAGCTCGGGCAACTCTCTAAGGCAGATCTGCAATCCCAACTGCAGCAGATATTAGGTACCTTGCCAACGGCGGCCAGTGAACGGCGATCGCTGGCTTTAGCCTTGCTGCGGATTGATCCCCCTAATCCCGAATTTCTGCCGCTGTTCCAGGCTGCCTTGCAAGACAGTGTCGATGTACCGTTCTTCAACTTTCGGATTGCCCAAATTTACCTCCAGCAAGGCGATCGGGCTGCAGCCAGGCAAGCATTGGCTGCATATGTCGCTACACCTGTAGGAACTCAAGACCCGGCTAGTGATTTTCTATTGGCCGAAATGGATCGACAGGAAGGTAATTTAGACGCCAGCGCTAAACGCTATCAAGCGATCGTGGATCGCAATTTGGGTGATCAGGTGACTCGCGATGCCTCGCGCGGCTTAGCGGGTATCCGACTGGCCCAGGGACGCCCTGAAGAAGCGCTGAAAATTTACCAATCGCTTGTGGCGGCCAATCCAGAAGATGGGGACAGCCAATTGGGTCAAGCAGGCGTAGCCTATCGGCTCAAAAAAATTTCCCAAGCAGAGGCAGAGACAGTTTTAAACCATTGGTTAACGGGGCACTCGCTCGCCGAACCGCCATCTGAGCTATTTTTGCTGGTGGGAGCGCTACCTGCCGATGCCCAACGCGAATCGCTTTATCAGTCTTTACTAGAAACCGATCCCAACAACATTGCCATTAACCTGCGCTGGGTACAGCTTTTAGCCCAACGCGATCCGGCGATCGCCCAAGCCAAAGTCAATCAGCTGCTGTCCACTAATCCCGATCAGATCGGCGTGTATTTCATCCAGGGTGAATTAGGACAGGCGATCGGCAACTTGCCCCTGGCCAGCCAATCCTATGAAGCCATTCTAGAAAAACAGCCCAACAATGCCGATGCCCTGTCGGCGCTGGGCGGTGTCCGGTTCCAACAAAAACGCTTTGCCGAAGCCAAACGTCTCTATACCCAGGTGCTGGCTCAACGACCTGACGATTTTGATACTCAACGCATCCTGGCAGAACTTAGCCTGGCCCAAGATCAGCCGATCGCAGCTCTAGAACAATTCCAAACATTGCAGCAAAGCCATCCAGATACGCCAGATTTTCACATGAGCGATCGCATTCAACAGCTCCAGATCGATCTGTTAAGACGACGAGGCTTCCAACCCTACTGGGAAAGGTACTAAGACATCATTCTGTTTGTTTTATTCCTATTCTTCATCATTTCTGATCTTTCTTATTCCTAATCTCCATCATTCCTGAACTCCCTGATTCCTGATTTTTGCCATCTATTTCTCTTCCTTCTTTCTGAGTGCATTACTCCCACCTTATGAAAAATCCTTTCCGTCAGTTGTTTCCGGCTGCATCTCATCGTCCGGCTCCCCACCGCAAAACTCGAATCCAGAAATGGTATTCTCTAACTTTCTTAATTCTGCTGAGTTGCAGTATCAGTTTTGGTTGGGGCATCTCCTGGGTGCAGGCACAGAATAATAGCAACCCCTCTCCCACCGTAGAGGCATCTCCAGATGTCTCTACCGAGAATCCCGCTTCAGCCCCTAATCTGCAACCTCAATCTTCTAGCGGCAATCAATCTTTTGCGTTGCCCAAGCCGCTGCCAGCTGTTCCGGTTTTAGCCAGTGCCGAGGCGGGGCAATATGTGCTGGAGTTCAATCGTAGCCCGCTGGTGGGCAATCGCTTACGGCTAGAAAGCATCTACGATGAAGCTCGACTGCGGTTTACCCGTCCTCGCAGCTGGAAGCCAAAAACAGTCAAGGTATTGCTGCGCTATCGTCACTCGCCTGCCCTCTATGCCAGCCGCTCTAACTTAACGGTATTACTCAACGGGACTAGCATTGGCAGTGTGCCGCTCAACCAGCCAGAAGCCAAGATTGGCAACGCGGTGTTTAACGTGCCGCCTGATCTGATCCAAGACTATAACGAAGTGACGATCGCAGCCCTTCAAAATAACTCCCCCACCTGTACTCAAGACCCCTACGACCCTTCCTTGTGGACAGAGGTAATGCCGGATTCCAAACTGGTGTTTGACTTCCAGCCTCAGCCCATTCCCATGGATTTCAGCCGCTATCCCTACCCGATTTTTGACACCCTCAGTTTAGAAGCCAATCAGATCGCTTACCTACAGCCCAAAACTTTAAGTGACTCGTGGCTAACGGCAGCAGCCCGCCTCCAGACTTCATTGGGTCGGTCGGCAGTTTATCGGGCGATGGAAACTCGCATGGTCGGCAACCTCAGCCAAGTGAAGCCCAACGAACGGCTGATTGTGGTGGGCACCCCGGCTGAACAACCCATCTTGGAATCCTTGTCGCTGCCGCTGTCACTTCAAGGTAAAAAGATTTTAGATGGTAAGCAGCAGGCGTTTCCAGACGATGTTGGACTGCTGATCCTGACCACTGCCTCAGACGATCGCACGCCTGTTTTAGTGGCAACGGGGAACGGCACACTGGGAGTTGCCAAAGCGGTACAGTTTCTGGTTCAGGCAGAAGATCAGCAGATCGGTACAGGCAATGTGATTGTGGTCAACCAGATTGCCACGGTGCCAACGCCCCCGGCCCGAGCCTGGCTGGGCTATTTGCCGACTCAAGACCAGTTCAAGCTCAGCGATTTGCGAACATTCGACAACAAGCCCTACGCTGACGTATCAGTACGCGGTTCTCACTCACCCGCCCTAGAGGTCGATTTTCGGGCTTTACCAGATGACCTGTTTTTGCCCGGTAGCAGCATGACGCTCAACTACAGCTATGGGCCGCAGGTGAATCCGCTAACTTCTCTGGTAGAAGTGCAAATTGATGGCGTCCCTATCGCCGGGACTCGGTTGGACTCGACCGATGGAGCTACTCGACAGTCCATGCGCATTGAGATTCCGCCCGATCGCGTTAAACCGACCTCCAAAATGCAGATCAACTTCCGGCTGGATCCGCGGGAACGGCGATCGTGTAGTCGTGTCACCGATCAACAGCTTTGGGGTACCATCCATGCCGATACTAGCTTTGATCTAAAGCGAGAGCATGTGGCACAGATTCCTGACTTGAAGCTAATGCAATCGGCCTTCCCTTTTGCGGAACCGCAAGATTTGTCTGGTACAGCGATCGTGCTGCCAAAAACCCCTGATCCCCAAGATGTCATGCTGCTGCTGGAAGTCAGCGAACGGTTGGGACGCCTCAGCCGAGCCGATGCTGTAAAGCTGAATGTGTTTCGAGCCGACAATCTGCCCCCAGAGAAGCGCAAAACTGATCATTTAATTGGGATTGGGACTCAGGCAGAATTTCCGTTCCCTGAAGTGTTTGAAGCCGATGGACTGGCACTCAAAAAACTGCTGTCACGGCAGCGGGGGCAAAGTTCAGTTCAAACCCTACCCGATGCCGAAGGGGTGATTAAAGAAATCGTATCGCCTTGGAATCAAAATCGCGTCTTGCTAGCCCTGACTGGGCAAACCCAGACTGGCATCGGTCAAGTTCAAGATTTGTTCAATCAAGATTCGTTGTTCTATCAACTGGATGGCGATACGGTGTTAATTAGCGCTAATCAATCTCAACCGTCGCCTTACACCGCACAAGACTACAACTTAGAGTTCCTACGCCAATCGCCGCAACGGGAAATCTCCAACACCAACCGCTTGGATCGCCTGCTATTACTATTGCGGAGCAATTGGTTTGTTCTAGCGCCTGGTCTGGTTGCAGCAGCATTGATGCTGTATGGGGTGATGCAGCTTTATCTCAAGAAATTCACTGGGCAGGAACACAATGGCTAATTATTCAACCAAGTCTCGTGCTGTTCGATCGCCGAAACTGGAAGCGATGCCCAACCGTTTTAGCATTGGAATGACTCGGTTCTTGGTCGAGCGCCTTCCTGCTGTCTTCGATCAAATGCTGAAGTGGCTCAGCAAAGGGCAAGTCATTATCCTGATGATTTCGCTAATGTTGTTCTTCTTGCCGCTACTGACCATTCGTCCCAACTTGTGGCAACAGAGTATCATTGCGGCGATCGTCATTGTTTTCGGGCGGTTATTTCTCTATTTGGAAGAGCGGCAACCTGAAAGCCGTGCCAGTGAATCCCTACATTTGCTGCTGATCACCCTAAGCATCATCACAACACTCCGCTATCTCTACTACCGCGCCAGCTATACGCTGAATTTTGACGAATGGGTTGACACCGTCTTTTCGCTGCTGCTGTTTCTAGCGGAGCTTTATGGGATGATGACCCTGACGCTCGCCTATTTCCAAACGCTGAAGATTCACAGCCGCCAATCCGTGGATATTGAAGGAATTCCGCAGGAGCAGTGGCCAACGGTCGATGTCTACATCCCAACCTACAACGAAGATGTAGAAATTGTCCGTAAAACGTTGCTAGGAGCACTGGCGATCGACTATCCAGCTGACAAAAAACAGGTCTATATCCTGGATGACGGCAGAGCCGAAAAGTATCGGCAACGGCGGCAGCAGCTCCAGCAAATGTGCGACGAACTGGGCTGTATGATGCTGACCCGCGACAATAATGACCACGCTAAAGCTGGGAATATCAACACCGCTTTGCAGAAAACCCAAGGCGACTTGGTAATGATCCTGGACTGTGACCATATTCCGGTGCGTGGCTTTCTCAAGGAAACAGTTGGGTTTTTCTTTAAGGAACGAGTGGCGCTAGTGCAGACGCCCCACTGGTTTTATAACCCCGATCCATTTGAGCGCAACTTGTTCACCGAGGGACAAGTCCCAGTCGGCAATGAGTTGTTCTATAAAGTGTTGCAGCGGGGCAATGATGCCTGGAATGCCGCTTTCTTTTGCGGCTCGGCGGCAGTGGTGCGGCGATCGCACCTGCTCTCGGTGGGTGGCATTGCCACAGAAACGGTGACTGAAGACTGTCACACTTCCCTAAAGCTACACTCCAAGGGCTATGCAACGGTCTACTATGACAAGATCATGGTAGCAGGACTGGCTCCCGAAAAGTTTTCATCTTACGTCGGGCAGCAGGTGCGGTGGGCCAGAGGCATGGCCCAGATTTTGCGTTTAGAAAATCCTCTATTTAACCGTAAACTCAAGCTGAAATTATCCCAGCGCATTTGTTACTTTAGTGCCACTTCCCACTTCTTTTTTGGCTTCCCTCGGTTGATGTATGCGATCGCGCCTACCATGTTTCTCCTGTTTGGGATTAATCCTGTTAAAGGATTGGGTTTAGAGACGCTGGCTTACGCCTTGCCGCACATCATCTTATCTATGCAAACCAACCACATCCCTTACAAGCATGTGCGGTTTTCATTCTGGAACGAGATTTACGAATTCGCCCTGTCTTTTCAAGCCGGGATTGTCACCATTTTGGCGTTGCTCAATCCTAAGTTAGGTACATTTAACGTAACGGATAAAGGGCTGGTTGTTACTGAGCGCAGTTTTGATCTGGAATCAATGCGGTATCTGGTAATTCTAGGTGCAGTCACCGGAGCTTCTCTGATTGCAGTTCCTTTCTGGCTGATTATTAGCCCTTCAGAAACGCAGGCTGTCCTGATCAATGCGCTCTGGTGCATTTTTAACTTACTGCTGGTGTCAGCCGCCTGCCTAGCTGCATTTGAGCAACCTCAACTGCGTCGCGCTCATCGCCTGCCACGCCATCTCCCGGTCATTATTCATAGCGACACCGATCGCTTAACCGGCACAACGATCAACATTAGCGAGTCGGGTGCCC